>DMSR01000204.1:0-984 GCA_003457145.1 Bacillus sp. (in: firmicutes) | reverse complement strand
AAATGTTGAAAGTGCGATATCGACTACACCAGCTAACCGGGTCATCTATGCAAATGGGTTCTCCTATCGCGGGGAACCAATCATGATCACCGAATACGGGGGAATTGCCTATAAAGCAGATGAGGCAGAAGGCTGGGGATATTCAGCTGTAAAATCGGCGGAAGATCTTGTGAACGAGTACAAGAGAGTGACCGAAGCATTGCTGAACAGCCCTGTTATTCAAGGTTTCTGCTATACGCAGCTAACGGATGTCGAGCAGGAAATCAATGGACTGTTAACATACGACAGGAAGCCCAAATGTGATCTGAAAAAGATTAAGGAAATTAACGACCTTAAATAGAATCAAGCAAAACCCTTGTATTCATCAATAGAATACAAGGGTTTTTGTTAATATGGCTCTTATCTTAAGTAAGCTTTGGTGCTTTCACGATCAAAAGTAAAAATTAGCTTCTGGATTTTTACGATTTCTTATGAGGTCTTGGTTCAGGAATCTCTCGAAAAGAGCCCTGAAGCCAACAACAATCCGGTTGGAAGGATTATCCAAAAATTAACAATCAATGCGAAAACAGTCCATCTTAATTTCCGCGTGTGGTAAACAGCTCCGCAAGAATCAGGGCAACAGCTCCCATGACAGAAGCATCTTCTCCGAACTTGGAGATCATGATTTCCGTTTCTTTAGCCGAATTCGTCAATGCTCTTTGCTTAATGGTATCTTTAAGGTTTTGCAGAATGAACTCCCCTGCATTGGAAACACCGCCTCCAATGATAATACGTTTTGGATTGACGATGTGGATTAGGTTCGTTACGCCAATGCCAAGATATCTCCCTGCCTGTGCTAAAATGTTCTGGCTCATCACATCCCCAGATAAGGCAGCCTCATAGATCATTTCTCCAGTAAGCCGAGAAAAATCACCATCAGCTAAGCCTGTCAGCGCACTTTGCTGGCCGAGCCTCAGCTCTTTAGCGGCATGCTCTATAATCGCT
>DMSR01000342.1 GCA_003457145.1 Bacillus sp. (in: firmicutes) | reverse complement strand
TTCAGTTTCTTGCCTTTAATCGTGGCGTTTTCCATCGCTTGAATCACGAGTGACCCTTTGCCATTCAGAATATCAACATAGGACATTGTATCCTGGATGGTAATGATTCCGATATCATCCGCAGTAACGCCGGGAATCTTGGCAATCGTGCCAACGAAGTCGACCGCGCGGATTTTCTTCTTTTTCCCGCCGCTAAAATGGAGCTTCATAATATCCTGGTTGATGCGGGCAGTCTTATTATTTTTCACGACTCGGCGCCCGCTGATTTTTTCCTCGAATGCCGCTTTGCCTCTGGCAACCTCTTGCTGGCTCGGAGCTTCTGCCACTGGTATCTCAAAACCGATGTATCTTTCGATTGCTTTAATGAATTTCCCTTCATACGGTGTCGCTAGCGTAATCGCTTTTCCTTTATTCCCGGCACGTCCTGTTCTGCCTGTGCGGTGAACATAGCTTTCTTTTTCCATGGGCACGTCGTAGTTGATGACAATCGATACACTATCAACGTCTATTCCTCTTGCAGCAACATCGGTTGCGACAAGGTAGCGGAAATTCCCCATTTTGAAGCCATTCATTACGGCGAAACGGTCTTCCTGTTCAAGGCCTCCATGGAGTCTTTCGCATGAATAATTGGCATCCTCAAGCTCGGCAAACACTGTATCGACATTTTCCTTCGTCCGGCAAAAAATCATGCAGCTATCTGGATTTTCAACGACGGTGATGTCCTTAAGAAGCGAAATCTTATCTGCTTCGCTCACTTCAATCAGCATATGTTCTATCGTATCCGTAGTGATTCCAGTCGATTCTATTTCGATATGAATAGGATTTTCCATATATTTATGGCAGAGGTTTTCAACATCCTTAGGCAATGTCGCAGAAAAAACCATTGTCACTCTGTCTGAAGGGAGTTCTTCGATAATCGATTCTACCGCATCGATGAAGCCCATATTGAGCATTTCGTCTGCTTCATCTATGATCAGATACTTTATTTGGTCTAAGGCGAGCGTTCCTCTTTCAATATGGTCGATGACGCGTCCCGGTGTCCCGACGACTACGTGAGTCTTTTGCTTCAGCTCTTCCTTCTGTTTTGAGAAAGGCTCTTTGCCGTAAACGGCCATCGATTTAATCCGTTTGAACCGTCCAATATTCGTAATGTCCTCACGTACCTGGACAGCAAGCTCTCTTGTAGGTGTAAGGATTAACGCCTGTGGCAATTTTTCTTCCCATTCAATCATATCGCAAATAGGGATGCCAAAGGACGCCGTCTTGCCGCTTCCCGTCTGGGACTTTACGACAAGGTCCTTATTTTGCAGGGCAAGAGGGATGACTTGTTCCTGGACCTCAGTAGGAGATTCATACTTCAGTACTGCAAGTGCCCGGCTTATTTCATCACTTAAATTGTAATCCTCGAAATTTCTTTCACTCATGTATTAACCTCTTCTTTGTATAGGCTATATTCGAAAGCCTGTTTATTTTTTTATACGACTTATTTATATGATTCTCGCAAAGAATCAACATATGCATAAACTGAACAGTATTCATTATACCTTGAAACGAGGGGAATCGGCTTACAATTATAAACAAGGCGGGATTGTGAGCATGCATGTATACATCAGTTCCTTGGATGTTTTTCTGAGGCATTCAAAATGAAAGAGCCTAATCCTTCGATGGATCAGGCTCTATTCAAATGGGTCTTACATCATTCCAGTCAACGGCTTCAAGCTAAAATAATCCAGGGCGAGATTGACTTGGATGATGTCATATATTTTTTTCTCGATGTAAAACTGAACGATGAGATCGGCGGTGTCACTGTCCGATAATGAGTAGCCGGCAGAGCTTAACAGCTTGTCGGTTTCTTTTTTGTTCAGCTCAAGAGCAAGGGCGAGAGCAATCATCGTATTTTTGCCGGGCCGATAATCAGGATTGGAGCGGATTTTTGAAAAATGGCGGCGGTCGATTCCTGCTTTTTTATAGACTTCAGCATCCGCTGCCCCTTTTTTATCGATAAAGCCAAAGAGTACTTTTTGAAGGGTGGGCTTCCGTTTATCTTTAATGAATGTTTCTATTTCAAGCGGAGAGATGCTTTCAAGAACATAATCTTGTTCTGTCATTTCTGATGATTTCTCACAAACCGTGTAGATGAAGTGCCTGTCTAAATACTCCTGTAATTCGTCTAAGAGCTTTTTATCAAGCAAAAGGCCACCTCCTAAAATGTCGCTTAACAGGCGACCAAATAATGGATAAATCTCGTTATTATTATAGCAGATAAAGCTTAGGAGGATGATGAAGATGAACAAGAATTTAACAGAGATAATTTTCCTGCTTGACCGCAGCGGGTCGATGTCCGGCCTTGAAGGTGACACGATTGGCGGATTTAATTCCTTCGTGAAAAATCAGTGTGAAGTCGAAGGTGAAACCCTCCTGACAACCGTGCTGTTCGATGACCATTATGAAGTATTGTGGAATGGGATTGTTGCTAAAAATGCGAAGCTGACGGACAAAGAATATTTTGTAAGGGGAACCACCGCACTGCTTGATGCAGTCGGGAAGTCAATTCTGGATGTCGGCCACAGGTTAATGAAGACGGGTGAAGAGCGCAGGCCTGGAAAGGTCCTCTTCGTAATCACAACGGACGGCATGGAAAATGCGAGCCGAGAGTTCACCTATGAAAAGGTAAAAGAGCTCATTAAGCACCAGCAGGAAAAGTATAAATGGGAGTTCATCTTCATGGGTGCGAACATCGATGCCGCCAGGGAAGCAGACAGCTTAGGAATCGATGTGGAGAATGCCTTTACTTTTGAAGCCTCGCGCAAGGGTGTCGAGAATATGTATGAAATGATTTCAGAAACGATTTCCGAAAAG
>DMSR01000129.1 GCA_003457145.1 Bacillus sp. (in: firmicutes) | reverse complement strand
TGTCCGCATCATCGCGGCGACGAACCGGAACTTATGGGAAATGGTCCAAACTGGAGATTTCCGTGAAGACCTTTATTACCGTCTGAACATCATTGGGATCACGCTTCCTCCATTACGTGAGCGCATCGAGGACATCCCTTTGCTGGTGGAGCAATTCTTGGCTGAGTTTGAGGAAGAGCATGGCCGCAGTTACTCGATTTCAAAGGAACTTTTAACAAAGCTGACGGCCTATCCATGGCCTGGCAACATCCGTGAATTGCAAAATGCCTTGTCGCGGGCAACCGTCCTGTCACGGTCTGGACAACTGATGCTGGAGGATTTCCCGCTCGAGATCCTGAACCATTTTTCCGCGAAGGATGCTGACACGCCTGCTGCACCTGTCGAGCTCGATGAAGACTTTTCATTGTCAGAACATATGGAGCAAGTCGAGAAAGAGGTCATTGAAACCGCATTGGAGAGTGAAAACGGCAACCAGGCGCGCGCCGCCGAAGTGCTCGGTATCACAAGGCAAGGCCTCCTGTATAAATTAAGAAAATATAAGATAAGCAGAAGAAAAAAATAACAGAAAAAGGTGACAGACCAAAGTGTTAATCGGATCTGTCACCTTTTCTTAAATTTCCATGTCCCACCGTTCTTTTTGAGTTTTCTTCAACTGTTTCTCCGTTTCCTCTGGATAGACGGTGCGGAATTTATGGGTATCTGCCGGGATGATTTCGATCATCTTTTCAATCATGTCTTTCGGGTCAAACTGATTCTTCAACCCTTCCTGCTGCTTAAGGATATCCTCTTTTCGCGTAAAATTCCTTTCATCATCGAACCATTTCCAGATTTCCTCGCCGCTTCGGTCATTGAAGCCCGTGTCAAACGCACCTGGATTAATGGTCGCCACTTTCACGCCGAATCCCTTCAGCTCCTTCTTCATCGTTTGCGCAATTCCTTCAATCGCATGCTTGGTCGCTGTATAAGGACCGACATACGGCGTCGCCGAAATACCCGCCATTGAACTAATGAAGACAATTTTCCCGCTTCCCTTTTTGACTAACTTTCTGGCAGCAATCTGTACCGTTTCTAGCGTTGCGAACACATTCACTTCAAAAAGCGCACGGAACCGGTCCATCGGCACCTCCGCAAGCGGTCCTCCCTCATTGATCGCCGCATTGGCCACAAACACATCAAAATCATACTTCTCCATTTGGGCCCGGTCCCGTTCATTTGTAATATCAAGCTTGAAAACATCTATATCCAGGTCCTGTTCACGCGCTTCCCGAAGAAGGTCGGTTTTCTGGGACGTAAGCTCCGTCGTCGCAATCACACGATGCCCTTTCCTGGCAAGACCAAGCGAAGCGCCTCTTCCAAGTCCGCTCCCTGCGCCGGTAATAAAAATCGTTTTGCTCATTTTGGATTCCTCCTATTCAATCACTCTGCCTTCTTCTTGTTCCCTCACCTATTATCATGAAACCTTAAAATTCATCCCCTGTAGTCCTGCTGAACAAATAAAAAAAGGTGCCGCTCCTTTTAAAAGTCCAAGGGAATGGCACCATCTATAACCTTTTAAAAAGTGCGCCTGAAGTCGCAGTGATTGATAAAAAATGGTGCCTCCCCATAGAAAGTCCATGGGAACGGCACCAGGATCAATTAAACGATCATGTACCGCAAAAAGTGCGGTAAGGAATTTTTGATGGTGCAGCCGGTTTACAGTATTCGGCCTGCTCCGGAGAATGCGCAAATGGATCCGAAAGTACCGTAAGCAGTTTTTCCATCACGCTGTAGTCACCATTCACTGCTGCGTCCAGCGCCTCTTCAACTCTATGGTTCCGCGGGATGATCGCAGGGTTGCTTTTCCTCATCAACTCTTGAGAAGAATCCTTCGATTCCTCCTGCCTGCCGATTCTCGCCTGCCACGTTTCATGCCACTGATCATATTCTGAAGCCTTGAACAGATTTGTATCCTCCTGCTTTCCATTGGTTAGCGCACGGAACGTATTCGTAAAGTCGGCACGATGCTTTTGCATTAAATTAAGGAGGCCTGAAATAAGCTCCTTATCGTCCTTCTCCTCACCAAACAGACCGAGTTTAGCTCTCATTCCTGATAAAAACTCAGCTTCAAACAGCACGGGATATTCAGAAAGAGCATCCTCGGCCATTTTGACTGCCTTGTCTTCATCTTCATTCAGTAACGGCAGCAGGGTCTCAGCAAATCTTGAGAGATTCCACCCGCCTATATACGGCTGATTTCCATAGGCATAACGCCCCTCCCTGTCAATCGAGCTGAATACCGTGGCTGGATCATACGTATCCATAAAGGCACAAGGCCCATAATCTATCGTTTCTCCGCTTATCGTCATATTGTCGGTGTTCATCACACCATGGATAAAGCCAACATGCTGCCACTTCGCAATTAGGCCAGCCTGCCGCTTGATTACGCTCTTAAGAAGCAAAAAGTAACGGCCTTCTGCTTCTTCGAGTTCAGGGTAATGGCGCTTGATCGTATAGTCTGCCAATGACCGCAGATCGTCTTTATTGCCCCAGTTCGCAGCGTACTGAAAAGTGCCCACTCGCAGATGGCTGCGAGCCACACGAGTCAGGATGGCCCCGCGCTGCATCGTCTCACGGATGATCTGCTCACCAGTCGTCACCACTGCCAGACTCCTCGTCGTAGGAATGCCCAGTGCATGCATCGCTTCACTGATGATATATTCGCGCAGCATCGGACCCAGGCCAGCTCTGCCATCGCCTCCGCGAGAGTATGGCGTCCTGCCAGGTCCCTTGAGCTGAATATCCACCCGCTCCTCTTGAGGAGTAATGTGCTCTCCCAGCAAAATCGCCCGGCCATCCCCTAACATATTAAAATGCCCGAACTGATGACCAGCATAGGCTTGAGCAAGCGGTGATGCCCCTTCCGGAAGCTGATTGCCGGCAAAAACTGCCATGCTATCTTCACCTTTTAGTGCCTCTTCATTCAGTCCCATGGATTTGGCCAGCGATTTATTTAGAATGACCAATTCAGGGTTGCGTACGGGTGTTGGATTAATTCGGGAGAAAAATTTATCCGGCAGACGGGCATAACTGTTGTCAAACTCCCAACCAATTCCTGTTCCTTCCTTTGTCATCATGTCTCCTCCTTTACTTTGATTTGTTTTTTTATACTTAAAACAAAAATCATAGGCATCCTATAATCTATATGGGTTTCTCTATTTCCTACCAATTAATGTTCACTTGCCTCAGTTTATTATACCCTTTCCCCACCAAGGTAAAGCTTTTATGGGTCCATGCTCAAAAGGGAAAAAAATCTTTTCATATTTTTGAAGGCAGCTCCAAATCCTAATCATAGTCAGGTTGTGTACTGAAAGGAGTGTTTCATATGTGGCTTGCTGCAATGTGGGGTGGAATCTCAGGCTCAGCGGTGCTGATTGGTGCTATTGCGGCAATGTTTTTACAGATTCCCAAGAAGATGATTGGCTATATTATGGCGTTCGGTACCGGTGTACTGATTGGAGCTGCCGCATATGAACTCCTTGGTGAAGCCATCAATGACGGCGGGATCCTCGCAACCAGTGCTGGATTCGTATCTGGTGCCGTAACCTTTACTCTTTTAGATTATTTAGTTTCAAGAAGAGGGGCGTCCAATAGAAAAAGGTCTGGTAAAAAGGCTTCGAAAAACAAGGGAATTCCCATTTTCATTGGTACGCTCCTTGACGCAATTCCTGAATCAATGATGATTGGCGCAAGTCTGCTTGGAGAACAATCGGTAAGCTTCCTCCTGGTGATTGCCATTTTCATCAGCAATATTCCCGAAGGACTCTCCAGTACAGCGGGCATGAAAAGCAGCGGCTATACAAAGGTGAAAATTACCAGTTTGTGGATATCCGTATTGCTCATATCCGCTCTATCATCATGGGCAGGATACTTTTTCCTCGCAGATGCTTCTGCCGCGTTAATGTCAGGCATTGCAGCCTTTGCTGGTGGCGGGATCATAGCCATGGTTGCATCAACGATGATGCCAGAAGCATATGAAGATAGCGGACCGACGACAGGTCTGATTACCGCTCTTGGTCTGCTCGGATCATTGATTCTTCATCACTTTGCTTGATCGCTATACCCTTGTGAATTTTCAGCAGGAGGGGTACATAGGGTCGCACATTCTGTTTTCCCTTTTAGAATAATAGTTAATTGAACTTAAACTCTTCAGACCCGTGAACCCCAATTCATAAAAAGAAGCAAAGGGTCCGTCAATTGAAAAGATGAACCAAAAAAACCTCCAACTCGGCTTGTGCTGGGGCTTAGTTATGAAAGTCAAATCAGCTGAATATTCTTGTCTTTTCAGACAATGCCAGGTTAAACACTAAGTGCCTTCTTGTATCATAAACGTTGACTCTTTTTTAAGGTAGCCATAAAAAAAACCGCCCATTTGAGCGGTTAACCATTCATTTACCATTTACAATGGAATTTTTAATTATTTATAGCTAACCTAAAGTAGTAACAAACGGTTCCTCAGCTTTCTCCCTCCATGTCTACATCTATGTAAAAGTTCACTCTATTTGCCAGAAGATAATATGTAGAGTAATGTACAGGGATATCCTTTTCTTCCGAAATCACCTTTTTTACTTGGATTACTGACTCCATTCTGGAAATTTCGAGGAGCTTGCTCACTTCCAAAGGTGGCTGAATGATTTCAATTTCCTTTCTGGCTTTCTTGAACCTAATTCCATACTCATTATGAATGAGGTTAAATGTGGAAATGTTGTCCTTTATTTTCTCATACATACCTGGGTAGATATCACAGGGCAGATAAGCAAAGTCAATACTAAATGCAATGCTTCCGTCCCAGATCATCCTTACCAGTTTTATTACTTCAAACGGCTCATCACGTTTAAAAATTTTCATCAATTTTTCATCTGCTGTTATAATTTCCTTGTTTAACACTTCTTTTGTAAACGTGTTTTCTCCAGCTGACAATCCTTCCGTGAATCCCTTTAAATTTAAGATATGCAGTTGCTGTTTTAAACCTTTGACATAGGTGCCCTTCCCATGAAGTATTTCTATAACCCCTTCATTGGCTAGCTCTTTTAATGCTCTTCTGATTGTAATCCTGCTGGTATTGAATAAGCTGCATAACTCTTTCTCGTTAGGGAGTTTTTTGCCTGGGACAAATTCACCCTTATTGATCATTTCCACAATCTCCACTTTAACTTGATCGTATAAAAATACCGGACTATTTGGGCTTACTGATTTGTCGTCGTTAGTCATAATTTACCTCATGATTAATTTTGTCAACTTAACTATATCTCAAATTAAGGAAAACTTTAAATTATTTATCATGGATATCACAATTTTTTTACTATTTCCCTAAATCAAGAAAAATAAAAGCCTCCACACACTCTTTGTGCGCAAGGCTATCTTATCTTTTGCTATTCTAAATCTTTTGGATGGCCAAAACCGCCATAAAATCCACATGTTATACTGGCACTTTTAGCCGCAAATTTCAAGGCCATCTCCATGTCCCCGTTCGAGATAAATTCATTCAAAAAGCCACCAATAAAACTATCCCCAGCTCCCATAGTGTCCACAATCTCTGCTTCTAAGCATTCTTGCTGATACGTAGTGCCGTCATGGATAAAGATAGCTGGCTTTGAACCCCGAGTGATCCCGACAACCTCCACCTGATACTTTCCTATTTCTTCAATTAACTTTTCTAATTCTTCATCACTTAAATGCGACCCGGAGAAAAAACCGTACGAGATATGCGGACAAACCTTTTCAAGATACTGGGGATCAAATTTGTCCGAGAAATCAAACGATACTTTAATGTGTTCCGCCAAATGTGGAAGCTCTTCTTCTAGCGAGGAGTAGCAGCTGGTATGGCATACATCGAAGTGATCGATATATTCATAATCCCTCGGTATAAGCTTTAATTTGACAATATGCTGAACAGTATCTTTAGGACCGCCAATAAAAACGCGATCTCCATCATCTGTTAGATTGACTCTCGGCTGGCCGCTCACCCCTTCCACCACCCTGGAAAGGCTGTAATTGACCTTTTCCTGTTCTAGTACGTTTTTTATATGTAACGCTTTGTCATCGGTTGCAAAAACCCCAATATAACCCACTTCTTCCGCTCCAGAACGCTTGCAGTTTACCGCTACATTCACACAGTTTCCGCCGGGATAATATTTCCCCTGGTCCATATAACAATCTACAACATTATCACCTATCGTTATAATACGCATATTATCATTCCTCCGTTTATCCTTTTACAGAACCGTCTGATAACCCTCTGACCAAATACTTTTGCAGAAAGATAAGCAGCAACACCATCG
>DMSR01000152.1 GCA_003457145.1 Bacillus sp. (in: firmicutes) | reverse complement strand
ACTTCTGCTGATTTTTATGTACATGGCCGGAATAAGGAGTGATGGCATTCTTGCATATATTCCAAACGCCGATGACGGAACGATATCAGTCATTGATACGAAAACAGACATGATCACCAGGACGCTGAAGGTAGACAGCGTGTTGTCAGACGGAATCGAGGCCAGTAAGGATGGAAAATGGATTTATGCTGGGAACTACAGCGAGGGTGAACTGTTGGTGATTGAGGCAGAAACAGGAGAAATCAAACAAAAAATTGCCACGGGTAAAAATCTCCATGGTATTGATATGACACCGGACGGCAAATATTTATACCTTGCGAGCGGAGACTTCAAGGAAGGGAAGGAGTACAACTATATAACAGTTGTAGAAACCGGCAGCCATAAGGTGGTCAAGGAAATTCCCACCACTTCCAAAAGTCCGTCGCATATCGACTTTAGCCGGGATGGAAGTCTAGCATATGTAGCCAACATCCTGTCGAATGATATATCATTGATTAGCACGGAAACATATGAGATTATAGCAACTATTCCAGTTGGAACCATTCCGAATGAGGTTGAACCATCAGCAGATGATAAATTCTTATATGTTGCGAATGTTACGGATGGGACAGTTTCTATTGTTGATTTAATCAATCGGAAAGAAATTGAAACAATCAAGGCAGGAGAGGGAACCCATGGATTGGCACTCTCAGATGATGGAACATTTCTTTTTGCTTCCAACCGCACCTCAAATGATCTCATCAAGCTGAACCTGGGCCAAAGAAAGATTGAGAGCAGAGTTTTGACTGGGAAAACAGCAAATCACGTCTCAATGGTGCCGGGTACTAATAAACTTTATGTAACCAACAAAGATTCCAATGATTTAACTGTGGTCGATGCTAAAACAATGAAAATCCTCAGTAAGATTAACCTGGGGAAAACCCCGCATGAAATCAGTTTTGCACCGGGAAACTAGCAAAGGACATTCAATAAGGGATTCAGAGTATTTAACTGAATCCCTTATTTATTTTCACATGCATCAGATATAGGTAAAATTACCTTGTGAACTTTATGAACCTTTTCTGAATTTCGTATAAAATTTTCTCTTCCTTGTGAAAAAATTTGTTAAAATATAGAAAAGTACCTTTTATAACTAGCTTATGATGTAAACAAAAGAATTCAGAGTGAATGAGGTTAGAGATACATATGGTGAATCTAAGAGCATTGCCAAACCTACTGAACCGAGACGCTTTATTATTCTTGGTCCTGCTGTTATTTACGCTCATTGCAGCAGCCTTTCAGGTAACTTTCATATATGGGATAACCTTTGGATTTACCAGTATTTTTCTTTTCCTTATTTTAAGGATATTTGGTTTTCCTTTAGCGATTCTATCAACTTTACTTTCTTTTTTTATGGTGCAAAATGCTGCAATGGACATCGGCTGCTTTTTCCTATTGTTAGCGGAAATCTCTTTTGTAGGAGCTTATTTTCAGATTAAAAAAAGAGGAAAGATGTTTTTTGTTGATGCGTCTTTTTGGATGACCATTGGACTTTTAATTCTCTTCATGATGAATACCACTGTATTAAATGGAGATGCCTTGTATTTCCAAATAAGCAAGGAAGTCCTTAATGGCTTATTCAATGTTCTGGTTGCTGATATGATTCTTGCATACTTTCCTTTTTATAAATTTCTCAAATCGGTTCGATTGAGTAAAAATAATGTGTCAATCCATCAATTTTTATCCCATATCACGATACTCGCAATCATGATCCCCTTCTTCATACTTGTTTTGACAAAGACCTGGACTGGATACGAATTTTCCGCAAAGTATGCTGAAAGAGAAGCGGAAAATATGGCTGCTCAAATAGAAGGGGAACTTCTTTTGAATGAATCACCATCAACTCCTGATCGAAGTATAGATCGAATTGAAAAATTAATCGAACACTTTAAATCTCCAGATTATGCAATTACTATTACTGATAATAACAATAAAATTATTGCTTCAAGCACAACAGTATTTAAAAAGACAGAAACTTATCAATGGAAAGAAACTTATGAGCGGAAATTAGTTTCCAGTGGTTTAATTGAAGTTATTCCTAAGTTAAAAAACGGAACACCTCCTATCCTGGAATGGAGGTCAGGCAGTTTAGTATACTTAAAGAAGGTAGATTCCCAATCACAAAAAATATACATATCGTATCCAATCTCTAAATTTCAAGATCAGATGTTCGGGGAATTCTTAATGCTCTTAAGGTTTTCCGTTATTTTTGTATTTATCACAGTAGTTATTTTGCTAATTGTAGATCGTTTACTGATGAAAAATGTAACCCAATTAATGCGAATTACTACCGGTCTGCCGAGCAAAGTTTTAAATCAGGAAAAAATTGATTGGCCTGTTTCCTTTGTTTCTGAATTGCGGTTTTTAACTGAAAATTTAATGGAAATGTCCCAAAACCTTAGAGATTCCTTTCAAAAGAGCAGCGAAATGAATCGGGTACTATCCAGCCAGGCCAGCAAATTAAAGGAATCGGAAGAACAGCTCCATAATCTGGCATACTACGATGTATTGACCTCACTTCCTAACCGCCTTTATTTCCAAAGTTATGTCAGGGAATTGATCGATGAATCTCCGGATAAATTCGGGATTATTTTTATGGATTTAAACCGTTTTAAACAAGTGAACGATACGTTAGGACATGATGCTGGGGATACACTGCTAAAAATGACAGCTGAAAAACTCCGGAAGCTTCGATGTGAAGAAAGAGAAATTTTTCGGCTGGGAGGCGATGAGTTTGTCATCGTCAATAAAGTAAATGATCTAGAGGAAATCGATTTTACTTTAGAATCCATACATGAAGAATTATCTTCTCCTGTTAATATAGATGGGCATGTTCTATATATCTCGGGAAGCTTTGGTGTTAGTTTATACCCTCTGAATGGCAGGAATCTGGATACATTAGTGAAATGTGCGGATGTTGCTATGTATGCTTCAAAGGAGAGAAGTGGGAAACCGCAATATTTTGATGAAACAATGAGGGATAAATTTCTTGAAAAGCTCCTATTGGAAAACTCCTTGAGGAAGGTAGTAGAAACCGGTGGCTTTGAGCTTTATTATCAGCCAAAGATAAGAAATGGGAAAGTGAGCAGCTTAGAAGCTCTGTTGCGCTGGCAGGACCCCTTCTTAGGGCATGTTTCACCTTCTTTATTCATACCACTTGCAGAGGAGATAGGTGCTATTTCAAAAATTGATGAGTGGACCCTTTTAGAGGCGTGCAGGCAAACAAAAAGATGGCAGGTCGAACACTCCATTAAGCTTCCTGTATCAGTGAATATCTCAGCAAATACATTTCAGCAGAATGACTTGCTTCNNGCCGAAACGAAGCTGCTCCCTGAATTTTTGAAAATAGAAATCACCGAAAGCGTTCTGATCAAGGATCCGCATAATGTCGCAAAAATTATTAATAAAATTAAAGCGCTTGGTGTGATGATTTCAATAGATGATTTTGGAAAGGGGTATTCCTCACTATTCAATTTACTTCAACTGCCTTTCGATGAAATCAAGATTGACAGGCGATTCGTCAGTGAATTAGATAAAAATGAAAAACAGCAGCTCCTGGTTGAATGCATCATTAAATTGGCCCAGAAACTCGAGCTTAACATAGTAGCAGAAGGAGTAGAAACGAAATCGGAAAGTGATTTGTTAGTGAAAATGGGCTGTGACGAGCTACAAGGTTATCTGTATTGTCCACCTGTAAGCCA
>DMSR01000147.1 GCA_003457145.1 Bacillus sp. (in: firmicutes) | reverse complement strand
GGCCCCTTGGTCAAGTGGTTAAGACACCTCCCTTTCACGGAGGTAACACGGGTTCGAATCCCGTAGGGGTCATCCATAGTAAAAACTCGTTCCTTTTGTAAGGAGCGAGTTTTTTGTTGTCTAAGAAATTATAAATCGCAGAAATTAAATAATGCTGATAGAGATGATGTCCCGTTTGGGATGCGCGCGTAGAAAACGGGTTAATTCGTGGAAATGATAATGTTTTTGGTTTTTAAGGTGAAATCCGTCGAAAGAAACTTTAATGCTTGTCCTTGTTTTTGACAAACTTCTATATGACTCCCGTTTTATAATAATCTGCAACGATAAAAAAACGGGGAGTGTATTTAATGCAAGAGGTAGAAAGGAATATGATGGAACCGATCAGTGAAGTTCACTTTAAGGAATCACGATTCAGGTTTGCGAAAGGTATGGCCATGCTGCAATCCAAATTAGAAACCTTTTTTTTAAAAAAAGGCTTTATATTTCTGTTTATTGGTTTTTTGCTTGGCAGAGCCTTAATCCTGGCGAAGCTAACACCTTTTAGCCTTCCGTTTTTTGCAGCCGTTTATTTAATCCGGAAGGACCGTGCGCCGATTGCTCTCTTTGGACTGGTTGCCGGTGCGGCTACATTGTCAATCGGCGATGCAGTATATACATTCAGCTCGGTATTCTTATTTTTGCTCTTATACCGTTTTTCGAAAAAGTGGATTAAAAATGAAATGAGAGTTTTACCATTTTATATATTTTTTACAATATTAATAGGGAAGTTGGCTAAAGCGTTAATAATTTTGGGACATTTGTCAATCTATGAAGGGTTGATGGCTGGCGTTGAAGCTGGCCTGGGGCTGGTATTGACATTCATTTTCCTGCAGAGCATCCCGCTGATGACAATCAGCAAGCGGAAACAATCATTAAAGACGGAGGAAATTGTTTGTTTGATTATAATGCTCGCATCTGTGATGACAGGGACAATAGGCTGGACATTTTATGAAATGTCAGTTGAGCATGTAATGTCCCGTTATTTGGTGCTTATTTTTGCATTTGTAGCCGGTGCTACGGTAGGTTCAACGGTTGGAGTGGTAACAGGATTAATATTCAGCCTAGCGAATGTCTCGAGTTTTTCCCATATGAGCTTGCTGGCTTTCTCAGGTTTATTAGGCGGCCTGCTGAAAGAAGGAAGAAAACCAGGGGTAGCTTTAGGTTTATTCATTTCAACACTGCTGATCGGCATGTATGGAGAGGGTGGAGGCACCCTTAGCAAAACGATGATGGAATCCGCAGCCGCTGTACTATTGTTTTTGCTGACGCCCCAATCCCTGACATCAAAAATAGCAAAGTTCATTCCAGGAACTCCAGAATATTCAGCTGAGCAGCAGCAATACATGAGAAAGATGAGAGATGTGACGGCACAGCGTGTAGTCCAATTTTCAAATGTATTTGAAGCGCTTTCCAAAAGCTTTTCGACCCTGCAGGTACAGGATGAAACGGTTGAGACCGATCGCGATATGGACTATTTCTTAAGTAACGTTACCGAAAAAACATGTCAGACATGCTTTAAGAAGGATCATTGCTGGACAAGGAACTTTAATACAACCTATGAATACATGAGTGGGATTATGTTAGAAATGGATCAAAATTCAGGGGTAGTCACACAAAAACTTTCTAGGGATTGGGATAAACACTGTACCCGTTCTAAAAAGGTAATGGAAATCATGCAACAGCAATTGACCTTCTACCAGGCTAACAGGAAGCTTAAGAAGCAGGTTCAGGAAAGCAGGAGGCTCGTGGCCGACCAATTACTGGGTGTATCAGAAGTTATGGGTGATTTCGCTAAGGAAATTCAGCGCGAGCGTGAAAACCACCAGCAGCAGGAAGAACAAATCCTGGAAGCATTACAGGATTTTGGTGTCCATATTGAGCAAGTTGAAATTTATAGCCTAGAACAAGGCAATGTTGATATAGATATGACGATTCCATATTGCCAGGGACATGGCGAATGCGAGAAGTTAATTGCACCTATGCTGTCAGACATCCTGAAGGAGACAATCGTTGTCAATTCTGAGGAATGCTCGACCTTTCCAAACGGCTTCTGCCATGTGACGTTCCACTCTGCTAAAGCTTATACGGTGTCTACAGGAGTGGCACATGCAGCTAAGGATGGTGACCTGGTTTCGGGTGACAGCTATTCGACAATTGAGTTAGGCGGGGGAAAGTATGCAATTGCAATTAGTGATGGCATGGGCAATGGGGAAAGAGCACATTCCGAAAGCAGAGATACATTGTTGCTGCTGCAGCAGATCCTCCAATCTGGCATTGAAGAAAAGGTTGCTATAAAATCGGTCAACTCAATATTATCTCTCAGGACAACGGATGAAATTTTCTCAACTCTTGATCTGGCAATGATTGACCTTCAGAATGCTTCAGCTCGATTCTTGAAAATAGGATCTACGCCAAGTTTTATTAAACGAGGTGGAAAAATTCTTAAAGTACAGGCAAGCAATCTGCCCATGGGGATCCTTCAGGAATTTGAGGTAGATGTTGTCGGTGAACAGTTAAAAGCAGGCGACCTGCTAATCATGATGAGCGACGGTGTGTTCGAGGGGCCAAAGCATGTGGAGAACTATGATCTATGGATGAAAAGGAAGATTAATGAGCTGCAGACGGATGAACCACAGGCTATCGCAGATTTGATCATGGAGGAAGTGATCCGATCACGAGGAGGATCGATTGAAGATGACATGACGGTAGTGGTAGCAAAAATTGATCACAATATCCCTAAATGGGCCTCCATTCCCATGGCCAATTATCAAAAAAGAGCATAACTGTTATTTTGATCCATATACACCCGTTTTATGTATATTTCCTCCTCCCTTCGTCGACAATGGTAACAAATTAAGCTAAGAGAGGGGATTATCATGAAGACAGGTACAATTAGACAGATATTGCTTATAACTGATGGCTGTTCAAACCAGGGGGAAGATCCAATTGCGATGTCTGCTTTAGCAAAGGAGCAGGGAATTACCGTTAACGTGATTGGTGTAATGGAACATGATGTAATTGATGACCAGGGATTGAAGGAAATAGAAGGGATTGCGCTTTCTGGCGGAGGCGTCAGCCAGATTGTATATGCCCAGCAGCTATCGCAAACTGTCCAGATGGTGACAAGGAAAGCGATGACCCAGACTCTCCAAGGGGTTGTAAATAAAGAACTCCAGCAAATCCTTGGCGGAGGAAGGACAGTGGAAGACCTGCCCCCAGAGAAACGCGGGGAAGTCATGGAGGTCGTTGATGAATTAGGAGAGACAGTTGAACTTGAGGTGTTGATTCTTGTATCGACAAGAATCAACACCTCAAGTTCA
>DMSR01000224.1 GCA_003457145.1 Bacillus sp. (in: firmicutes) | reverse complement strand
TACAGAACATTCTTTATGCTTGCCAGTCTTTATCCTGGCATTCATACTTTTATTTGAACTCGAAAATGGCCGCATCAAGTTTGATTGTTTATTTCTTTACCCAGGGTGGTTGATTTGTGATGATGAAAGTATCTAAAAATCCCATATAAACCAATGGAGGTCCTTGACTATGAACTGGAAAACTTTTTTGCTTGGTGTGGGCGCAGGACTCGCAGGGGCTTACGCTGTAAAGGAACTTGCATCCCAAAAAGAAACCGTTTCAGCGGAGAAGGTCCTTGTGCACGCAAAAGCCGCTTTTAAAAAAACCGGGCCAATCAGCGGCTCTTGGATTAATATGACAGCTGAACCATATACAAAGTCTCCAATCGAATACCAAATTTACAGGGGCGGTATCTCACGCAATGTCAATGGCCAGGCTGAACAATTCGAATTTATTGCCGATGCATCTACAGGCACCATTTTAGATGCTTACCCGTTGAATTAATATTAGATGGAATCAGACCTGCTTAGCGCAGGTCTATTTTTTTCTCACAATCGTATCAGTTATTTTACCATCCTGATCAAATTTCACGGCACGATATACCGCATCATGGTAAAAAGTGAACCAGGCATCCTTGCTTAATCCAAACTCAAGCCATTTCTGCTTGGCGAAAATTGAATCCATAGGGAAATCGTCGTAAGACATTACCCAAAGAGGGTTTTGGTGAGCATGTGTAGGCATGATATCAGCCATGTGGATCACTGTCAGCTCTTCATCTTCAATAATCAATATGGAATGACCATCACTATGGCCCCCTGTGTGGATCATTTTGATTGGACCAAATGACCATTCCTTCTCAAACGTCTCAACCTGCTGTTCAATCCCCTGCCAGTTTTCTTTCCAGTATGTACTCTTGGACCTGATATTCGGATGGCGCATCTCATCCCATTCTGCCTGGGAGGTAATTATTTTCGCGTTCGTGAAGACTGAAACAAGTTCCCCGTCTGAATCCGTCGTCAATCCGCAGGCATGGTCAAAATGCATGTGAGTCATCAAAACATAATCAATATCTTCAGGCTTTAAGCTCAGCCTTGCAAGTTCTGAATCAAGGCTTGATTCCTCGAGGACTCCAAAGTTGCGTTTTTGTTTCTCATTCAGTTTTCCATTACCAATGCCGCTTTCAATAAGGAAATTCTTTCCCTCAGTCTGGATCAAAATGGGATCCGTCCTCAGTTCAATCTGGTTTTTGTCATTCACATTATATTTACGCGACCATAGCGGTTTCGGGACTACCCCAAACATCGCCCCGCCATCAAGATGAGTGACCCCGCCGTTAAGCCACTCCAGCTTTACATTCCGAAGCTCAAGCTTTTCCATCGTGCATCCCCCTTTTTCTTTGATTGTAACACTCGGATTTGAAATTTTTAATTAATTCAACTTCCATTTCCTTTTTTTTGAATGCCGGCATTATGGATAGGACGATAATAATTGCTTTTTTATTGGAGTTCACACTTTTATTGGCGAAAATCTGTTTTTATTGGCGAAATTCACGCTTTATTGGCGAAAAAATTTATTTATTGGCGAAAAACACTACTTTATTGGCGAAAATCTGTTTTTATTGGCGAATTGGAAAATAGGCGGAATTTTTCCCAATTCAGGCTGCTGTTTTTATGTGCAAAAAAAGCCGCTCGACACTGATCGACCGGCTTCACTACTTATTTAGCTATAAATTGCACTTCGCAGCGATAAATACGGCTGCCTTTTGACGAGAATTTCTCTTCATATTCGGTCATGATGTTTCCTTCATAATCACTATTATGAAGGTCTAGGCTTACAAACCTCAACAGCATGCCATATTCAGAGAAACTGACTAGAGAGTATTCAAATAGTCCCTGATTATCAGTTTTGAAGTGAATTTCCCCGTTCTTTATAAGGATTGCTTCATATACTTCAAGGAAAGTCTTAAAAGTCAGCCTTCTCTTTTCATGACGAGTTTTTGGCCATGGATCGGAAAAGTTCAGATAGACACGACTGACGTCTCCTTTGGCAAAGTACTTGGCAAGTTCAGCCCCGTTCACATTCATTAGCTTGCAATTTGGCAGTTCTGCTTCGATTAATCTGTCTAACGCACTAACGATAACACTTTCTTGCAATTCTATACCTATATAATTGATGTGCGGATTGGCTTTTGCCATACCTGTAATAAACTGACCCTTCCCAGTCCCGATTTCAATATGAAGCGGCTGGCTTGTTTCAAATACTGATCCCCAGCTGCCGCGAAACCGTTCAGGTTCGTGGATGACATAATTAGAGTATTGTTGCAATTTATCTTTTGCCCAAGGCTTATTTCTTAATCTCATGCTGACACCTCTGTACTATTTTCATTCGTTTCAAACAATATCATGCAATACAATTCTTTTCAAGAGTGAAATTCACCGTTAAATATTGAAACATGTATAAACACAAAAAGGAATCCACACTATAAAGGTGAATTCCTTTTATCTATAGCTCTTGAAAAGCAATATTCTTGTGTGAAAACTGTCTAATCTATGAAAAGCGCAAGCGCCTTTTCCCATTCCAGACCAGCAAGCCGAAGCCAATGAGTTTGAGCCAGGCTTAAATTTAAGTTTATACCTTCTTTTTATATTTGAAAGGGTGATCAATGTGCCGTTAAGCCACCACGACCAAGTGAATTTATTAAAAGATATATTGAGCAATCAACAGACCGATTGCTGCGGTTCTGTTGCAGAATATCAACAATTAGAACGTCTTATTAAATCATTGATGGTCAACACAAATGTTGATGGTAATATAAAATCAATTTTACAGGACGTCTACCAGTACAGCCAGAACGGCATCAACACCTCTGACCTGGAGCAGCATATCCAGACAAATCAGGGCCAATTATCGCAATGGGTTGATGATATCGGCCAGTTTTCATAAGAAAATAAGCGCAGCGGCAGCAGATGCAGCTGAGCTGCTTAAAAGCTACCGCTTGCGCAAATCAAGTCGGAAATCCTTGGCTCTCATTTTCTGAAAAGCATTATTCGATAGCCTGCAAAAACTCAATCCATTTTTCCATTTCTGGGATACGATTCTGGTTCTTGTGCCATTGAATTGATGAAAGGGCCTGTGCAAAGACATACCACTTCATCCTCTGCTTAAGTCCATCGGTCAGGGCCAATCCATATTTATCAAGCCAATCTTCCCACTCCTCGACAGGTATATAGGAGTACAGGAGAAGCCCGAGATCAATGGCGGGGTCTGCTATCATCGCACCGTCCCAATCAATTAAATACAATTGGTTGTTTTCTGTAAGCAGCCAGTTGTTATGGTTCACATCACAATGGCAAACAACTTTCTCATCACTGTTAACCTTGCTTACATTTTCAATCAGATATTCAATTGTCTTTTTAACGACAGGCTTTGCCTGTGATTCTTCATCTAAATCCTCATATAATCCATGCAGGAGCATCTCTGGCTGCAACGGGCTTTTGCCAAGCCTGGTAAGCATTCCCAGCAACGGGTCCGAGGCATGTATTTTCCTTAAAAGCTGAGCTACCCGGTCATCTTTCATATCCCCAGGTTTCAGCTCTCTTCCGTTCATCCATTGCTGTGCAGTTATTACATCTCCGTTTTCTAACCTTTTTGTCCAAACAAGCTTGGGTACGATTCCTTCTGCGGAGAGTACAGCAAGAAAAGGGGACGAATTCCGTTTTANNCAAAATAGGCAGCACCAGTCGCGCCGCCTGCAGGAACGATTTCCCAATCCTGTCCAAATAAATGTTCCAAAGTTAGTCACCTTCAATTATCACTATTTCCCTAATTTGCTGAAGCCGGAAATGTATCATTAAAAAACACTAATTCACTGCTGTTCTTTTATTGGAAATAAAAAGACAGCTATTGACACAAGAGATACCCAATAGCTATCCTTTAAATTTTATCTCCTAGAGGCTTATCACGTCAACCCCATGGAACCTAATTTAATATTTTGAAAAAGTTATTACAAGAAAAAGCATAAATCACTGTAAGAAAAGCCACCACGTTCGGCCGCTTTTGCCCTGAGGGGGCCGGCGCTAGAGAAGCGCAAGCGCCTTGTCCTTCCCTTGATAAGCGTTTCCCGACGAAAACGCTTCGTCCTATGACAATACAAGATTGACGATGTTCCCCCGGATGCCCCTATATTGCCGCGATAAATATCGAGCAAGGCTCCAAAAGCACCCTGCTCCCTTCTATATGCCGGAACGGGTCTGCAGAGGCTTTTTCATGATCAGCAAGGACACTCCACTTAGTATTTTCAGTGAATTCGACCAGCTGCTGTACAGGTGATGGGTTAATAAACACCAATATTTTTTCCCATCTCCCCATTTCCCTGATTCCTGCAAGTGAAAACCCAATCAAAGGTGAAGGCAAGGATAAAAAGGTCATATGCTGCCGAATTTGTTCTGCCTCAGATAAGCGAAATACTACATTCGTTTTGCGGATGCTAATGATTCCTTTAATGTATTCTACATTTTCCAGGTTCTCATCACGCAAATCCCAGTCAAGCCAGTTGACTTCATCTGGAGAACGATAGCTGTTACCGATGCCTTTTTTTGTCCTGAAAAATTCTTGGCCGCTGTGCAAAAACGGGATTCCCTGGGCAATCAGGACAATCGAGGTTGACAGCCTGTGTCTCTTTTTTAGCATACTATCATCCAAATCAGGGTCACAAATCTTCAGTTTATCCCACAATGTATGGTTATCATGTGATTCAATATAATTCACAGACTGTGCTGGCTGCATGAATAATCCATTTTTCCGCTTCCCAACTCCGACACTCCCGGCCAATACTTGTTTGGCTGCTTCAAGGTAGCGTTCATTTCCTAATGCATAGCCTCTGTCATAAATGTTAAATGTACTTCCCTTTATCGAATCCCTGAACCAATCATTAAATTGCCCGATTCCAGGGAGCTTTGCCTGGTTCGCAATATTCGCCTTCCGTTCCGGTGGAAGTGGTGTATTAAGGTCCCAGCCCTCCCCGATAATCAAAATGTCACTGTGGATCGCATCCGCCGCCTCCCTGACGGCTGCCATCGTCTCGACGTCCAGAATCCCCATCAAATCAAATCTAAGTCCATCTATATGGTATTCCTTCAGCCAATACACAATGGAATCAATAATGAATTTTCTGGCCATCAGTCTTTCAGAGGCAATATCGTTCCCCACCCCTGTACCATTGGATGGAAGTCCATATTGGTTATGGCGAAAAAAGTACCCTGGAACGATTTTTTCAAATGGTGAATCCTCGCGAATGAAAACATGATTGTACACAACATCCATGATCACTCTTAATCCCATTCCATGGATAGACGAAATGAGTTGTTTAAGCTCGATGATCCGATTATACGGATCTTCAGGATTCGTTGCATAACTGCCATCAGGTGCATTGTAATGGACTGGATTATATCCCCAATTATAAGAACTCAGACGATCAAGTTCGTCAACGCCTTCAAAATCGTGAAATGGGAGAAGTTCTATATGAGTGACACCGAGGCTTTTAATATAGGATAATCCTGTTACAATACCATTCGCGCTCATGGTTCCCTGCTCTGCAGCACCAAGGTAGGTTCCTTTTCTTACGGCTCCGCTGTTCGGATGCATCGTTAAATCCCTTACATGGGTTTCGTAAATGATCGCGTCAACTGGACGTTCAAATGCAGGCGGGTAAACCTTTGGTACTTGGGTATTGTCAGGGTCAATGATGACCCCATACTCTCCATTGGCAGTCAATGCGAAGGCATAAGGATCTACAGCTTCTCGCCATTCGAGGTTGATGCATACTAAAAATGAATAACGGTAAAGCTCCAGACGGCGGTCAACTTCTATACTCCAGATGCCTTTGTCCATTCGCTCCATACTGAGGAGTTCGTGGTCTGAATCCTCCTTGTTAAACAGCTTGAGTTTTACTTTCGATGCTGTAGGTGCCCAAAGTTTTACTGTGCTCCTCTCAGGCGTGTAGGTCACCCCCAGGTCATTTCCGCCATAAAAGAACATTTGATCGAACTCTTCGGTTCGTATCACAGCTCCGATCTGCAGGTCGGTTTTTCCTCCATGTTCGTCAGTAATTAAATATGACTGGCCGATTTCAGGTTCAATGCTCGACTTGCAAATATACTTAACGGCATGTTCAAGAAAAACTTTATCTTCTATTGCCAATGGCAAATCAACGCCTTCTCCTTTTATCTTGAAAGCTCCGGAAGTTCCTTCAAAATAAGAATATGGAAGCAGTATGGCAATCGTGTTTAATTGATCAAGATAGGCGTTAAACTTCCGTTCAATGGCAATCATCTATTTTCAACTCCTCGGTATGGCCTTCATGCTTATTACCTGAAATGATTCTTAACGATTTTGGACACACCTCGATTTGTAAAGGTGTATTCCCGATGACTTCCCCATCTGCATGGGCCAAAATTTCTAGCGGAGATTCGATGGAGATTGACCTTCCCCTAAGCTGCTGAACCTCCTTAAACACAGTGTGTTTACCCCAAAATACGCTGATGAAGACTACGAGCAGCTTCAACCTAGAAAGTCGATGGACGACTGTGATATCCAAGAGGCCATCAGCCGGCTTAGCCCCCGGAGAGATCTTCATGCCACCGCCGAAAAAAGGCTGATTAGATATCGTCACAAACCAGGCTGAATCGAATTCATACTTCCTTCCGTCAACGGAAAGGTCGATCGGTACACAGCGATAGGTGACAAGCTTTTTCATCAGGATATAAGCATAGACCAGCCTGCCAAGTGACATCCGATTGAAGAGCTTCTTAACCCCTGAATCATTTGCCTCTCTGGCAATGACTGCATCGAAGCCTACTCCCATATTATTCATAAAATAGGTTTCACAGAAATCATTGTACCGGATTTTTCCGGTATCAATTTTAATTCCATTTGAGCTATATTCCCGCAGGAATAATTCGAGTGCTGCGGCGGATTCCTTCGGGATATTAAACCCCCTTGAAAAGTCATTGCCAGAACCGCCAGGAATAAAACCTACGGATACATTCTTATAGCCTGCCGTACCATTGATTACTTCATGCAATGTGCCATCTCCTCCAACTGCAGCAATGGCAATCGGCTGGCTATCTGCCTGTTTGGAGATTGCCTCTGCGATCTCCCTCGCATGTCCGGGATACTCAGTAAAAAAGGCAAGAAACGAGATGCCTTTCTCTTCCAGACCCTTTTCTATCGTCCTCCAAATAACCTGACATCTCCCATTTTTCGCATTAGGATTTATAATGAAATAAATCTTCATATAATCAACCTTCATTTTTTAGTATAGGTTATTATTCTTCGGGCGGCTTTTCCCACTCGAGTCTCCTGAAAGATGTTGTCTGGCAATATTGAAGAAGCGCCTGTGCTGCTTTTAATTGCATATGCTTTAATGGAGATTTCATCGTTCTCAGTGACCGGAACCAGTTTTCAAAATTCCGCTTTTCCACAAACTGGACTCCATATGGCTGCATTGTATAATCGATGAAACCATTCCTGCTTATCAACAATTTTTGTACTGGCAGCTCTACGTCATACATGTTNNTGTCAAAAAGCGCCTTGACGATTTTTTCTGTCCGGTTTAATCCTAGCAGCGGGTTCAGGATTTTAACTTCTCTATTCTTTGTTTTCTTGATCCAGAAACGTTCTTTCGATCCTACAAACACAGCATCCTCTTCTGCCTCCAAAAAGGATATACAAATGGCAGAAGCAGGCGTTATAATAATCAACTCAGCTTCAACTGGCGCCTTTTTTAATAAGAATATAGGTTTATATAGTATTAGAAAAGTATCAGGGAAACGCTGAAGCAAAAACCTTAATGTCTTATCTACGTAGAATTCTTTGTCGATATAGGATTTCTCAGTCAATGTAGAACTTGCCCATTTAAGCTGGAACGGAAGCAATTGATCAAGGAAATGCTGTTTTAACTCATCTAGTGAATGTATATTCCTGGTTAGGTCAACAGCCTCATAATCAATCAATTCTTCCTGTTCAGCATCTTTTAGGTAAGGTCTTCCATGGCTATGTTCCGTTTGAGCACCTTCAAGTGGTCGAATTAAACGCTTAATCTTCCGTAATATAATATGTTCTGAAGCGGGTTCGTCCTTAGTAATCACTTCATGTTCATTCGGAGGGTTTTCCCACTTGTCTTTTAAGCCTCCCCATTGCTGTTTCTTTAACCGTACGTATCGCGAAGGGTACAGATAAATATCCTGGGCATACCGTGAAACATAATCCTGCAGCTTGATTAACTGTGCCATTGATAGACCTTCCTTTATTTGCTGCCCGTCATTGATTTTTTCGGGAAGCAAGTGGAAATATTGTGATTGGTTCGTATTTTGGACTTTTCCCCAAATGAGTCTTGTACAAAACAACTCTCTCGGCATTGAAGACTAATTTTTCGTCCTTGAAGGGGTTTGACTCTTCGATCATTTTATATAGGAATGGCGACTCTCCCGTCCATTTCCTTGCAAGCGTTATATGTGGACTGAATGTTCTTGTTTCCAGCTTGAAACCTGCTGTAAGGCAGGCGGAAAAAACATTGTCTCTTACATTGGACAGGCTGGCAGAACGACATAGACCCGCCCAAAAAATCCGCGGAGCGTCCTTTTGGCCAAAAAGGCCCAGGTGATCAATTTCCATTGTAAAAGAAGCGCTATTGCGGATGGAGCGTTCGATAAGCGCATTGGAGAACTTGATTTTTTCTGGCGCAGCATTTCCAAGAAATGCGAGGGTGATATGTAAATCCTGTGGATGGACCCAAGTTTTGAAGGAGAAGGATTCTTGTAATGTCCTATAAGTATCTTTTATTTTTTCTTTAACCTCACCTGGCAATTCCAATGCATAGAAAAAATGCGCTTGTTGCTCCATTAATATGTACACCCTTTCGCCCACTGAACTAATTGTAGCAAAACAAATGTTATTTTGGCAGATTTTCCTGAATATGTTTATAATCCCTACATGTTGATAGGAATAGTATATATTATGTATGATAAGAAGAAGCTAAGGTTATTTTAATACGCTTGAGATCAATTATTCACCATAAAGGAAATTCTAGAGATAAGCTACAAATAATAAGGAGGCTTTTTATGAAAAACGTCAACAATATTGCTTCTTTAATAGGAGACACACCACTAGTTAAACTAAATCGCCTGGCTCCTGAAGGAGGCGCAGCGGTTTATTTGAAGCTGGAATATTATAATCCAAGTAAGAGCGTCAAAGACCGTGCAGCCTTTAACATGATTGTTTCCGCAGAAAAAGAAGGGAAACTGAAACCAGGTGCAACAATCATTGAACCAACGAGCGGAAATACTGGAATTGGCCTGGCAATGAATGCTGCAGCCAGAGGTTACAAATCAATCCTGGTTATGCCTGACACGATGACAATCGAGAGAATCAACCTGTTGAAAGCCTATGGTGCGAAAGTCGTTTTGACTCCGGGAGATGAGAAAATGCCTGGAGCGATTAAAAAAGCTCAGGAGCTTATAAGTGAAATCCCGAATAGCTTCATGCCGATGCAATTTGAAAATGACGCCAATCCAGATGCCCACAGGAACTCGACAGCTAAAGAAATTATCGAAGCAATGGAAGAGCTTAAAAAGCCTCTCAGCGCATTTGTCGCTACTGCTGGAACGGGAGGGACAATCACCGGGACGGGTGAGGGTCTTAAAGAAAAGTTCCCGGATTTGGCTGTCCACGTTGTAGAGCCTGCTGGGTCTCCAGTACTTTCCGGAGGCAAACCAGGAAAACACAAGCTAGTCGGCACAAGTCCGGGGTTCATTCCAAAAATCCTGAATCAAGACATTTATGAAAAAATCCATAAAATTGAAGATGAAGATGCCTACGACATCGCCCGCAAGCTTGCCAGAGAAGAAGGCATCCTCGTCGGCCCTTCATCCGGCGCTGCCTGCTTTGCAGCGATTGAAGTAGCTAAACAGCTTACATCAGATGAAGTTGTCATCTGTATTGCTTGTGATACCGGGGAAAGATACCTTTCCAGTGACCTTTTTAAATTTGAAGAGTAAGAACAAAAAGCGCAAGCGCCTCGTTCAGCCCGGACAAGCGCTGGAGGGCCGACCGGTGAAGTCGTTCTTTGACTTCATTGGGCGGACCGAAGCGACTCGAGGGGCTAGGCGCTGGAGCTGGATTAAGACCCCCTACATGTAGTTATCCACAAGTAAATAATTTTATAAATTCCTAAACAATAAGAAAAGCTGTGGGATTCCACAGCTTTTTCTTATCTATTCTGTTCCTTCATTCTCTTCCTCATCTTCAAAAATAGTACCTGAATGAAGTGTCATGCCTGAGAAGATTTCTTCCATTTCTGCCTGAAGCTTTTCGGTAATCTCTTCTCTTTCATCCCATGAGAGCTTGTCCTTTGTGTAACCAAATAGGTAGTTATTCAGGTCAAATCCCCTCAACTTACACTTTGTATGAAAGATATTCTCCTGATAGACATTTACATCAACCATATCAAATTCATTTTTCACATTCTCAGGAATATAATTTTGGATAGAACTGATATCATGGTCAATGAACAGCTTGTTTCCATCCTTGTCCCGAGTAAAGCCCCTTACCTTATAATCGATGGTCATTATGTCTGTATCGAATGAATGAATAAGGTAATTCAACGCTTTTAAGGGCGATATCTCTCCGCATGTCGATACGTCGATATCGGCCCTGAATGTGCTGATTCCTTCATCAGGATGGAACTCAGGATAGGTATGAACTGTGATATGGCTTTTATCAAGCTGTAACACAACATTGTCTGGCAGCGGCCCCGGCGACTCGTCATAAGCCTCATCCGGCACTTCAACGACTGGTCCTTCGGAAACGAGAATCGTTACGCTGGCTCCTTGTGGTACATAGTCCTGTTTGGCCACATTGAGGACATGCGCACCAATGATGTCCGATACATGTGTCAGGATCTTCGTCAGCCGGTCTGCATTATACTGTTCATCGATATATTCAAGATAAGCTTCACGCTCTTCTTTTGTTTTCGTATAACAGATGTCATACATATTAAAGCTCAATGATTTTGTCAGGTTATTAAAACCATGCAATTCGATATGCTGTTCTGATGTAAATTTCATCCTTGGTCCCCCTGTTCAATTTCTGCAGTGCTTGTCTGTGATTTGAACAATAAACATATTATTAAGCAGGTATATTCTATGAGTCCATAACTGTCTTAAATATTTTTATGATACCCATTCCTGCCAAGAAAAAACAAAGCACCTGATAAAACCTTATATTTAACCAGTTATGATGCAGAAAAAAAAGCCTGCAGCAAAGATTGAATACAATCGATGCTGCAGGCTTTTATATAGATTAAATTCGGCCGCACTGTTCCTCAATTTCAGCTTTGAACAAATTTTGCAAACGTCTTGTGACTGAACCAGGTTCCCCTTCGCCAACTTGCTTTTTGTTAATTTCAATCACAGGCATCACTTCAACCGTTGTCCCTGAAGAGAAGACTTCATCAGCGGAAAGCAGTTCATCAATGGTAAATGCCCTTTCTTCATAAGGGATTTGCTCCTTAACACAAATCTCGAGAACCTTTTGTCTCGTAATCCCATTTAAAATATAATTGTCAGCAGGATGAGTTATAATCACACCATCTTTGACAATCGAAATGTTGGAATGGCTTCCTTCTGTTACGGTTTGGCCACGATGGAGAATAGCTTCAAAACAGCCTGCCTCTGCTGCTTTTTGCTTCGACAATAGATTACCAAGCAAATTCAAGCTTTTTATGTCACAGCGAAGCCAGCGGATATCCTCATCAAGAATCGTATGCACTCCTTTTTCCATCGTCTCTTGCGGACGAGGAACCTTCCTAGTATATGCAACAAATGTTGGCTCTACTCCATTCCCAGGAAATACATGATTTCGGGGAGATGTTCCTCTTGTGAATTGCATGTAAACAATACCTGTCTCCAATTCATTTTTTGCAATCAATTCATCGATCATATTTTTAAGCTCTTCATAACTATATGGGAGTTTTATTTTAACCTTTTCAGCGCTTTCTTCAAGCCGCTTTAAATGTTCCTCCCCAGTGAACATTTTTCCATTGTATACCCGAATCACTTCATAAACTCCATCACCAAACTGATAGCCTCTGTCCTCAATATCCACTTTGGCAGAAGTCCTGTCGGTCACTTGTCCATCAACAATTACATAATCCATCGTGTTCCCCTCCTTATTTATTATCAGCGTGCCAATTCATAGATTGCCTGTGCGTATATAGCTGTTGCTTTTAAAAGGTCATCAATAATCATGTATTCATCCTTTTGGTGAGCGACATCTGGCCTGCCCGGGAACAATGGGCCAAACGCCACCCCGGATTTCAAAGACCTCGCATATGTCCCGCCGCCAATTGAGAGCAACTCGGCTTGATCACCTGTCTGTTCTTCATAAACCCTCTTCAGCGTCTGGATAAGGAAATCATTTTCATCGACATGGTGCGGGCTGGAATTTGAAAAATTCTCGATTGAAAAATCTTCCTCATCCAATTTGGCATTCAGGATTTCCTTTGTTTTTTCAAGATTTGTAGTAACCGGGTAGCGCATGTTCAAACCAGCACGCCCACCGTTTTCACCGCAGTAGGAAAGCTTTCCGACATTGATCGTCAAGTCTCCGGTAATGTCATCAGAAAAGGCAATGCCCAGTTCCTTTCCACGTGACTCTTTAGATAAAAATTTCGATGTAAATTGGAAAAACCTTCCGCTATTTTGATCAAGATTTAGCTGTGAAAGGAAGTTTGCCATAAAAAGCCCGGCATTTTTCCCATGATCCGGTTCCATCCCGTGGGCTGAAATCCCTTCAAGCTCGAGGATTAGCTTCCCGCTGTCAACATAACTTTTACCCTGGAGCTCTATATCCTTCTTATAATTCTCAAATCGCTGAACGATATCAGTTTGCCCCTGATAGACCACAAGTGAAGCCCTAGCAAAATCTGGTACCATGTTGTAGCGTCTTCCTGCTGTGAAATTGATTACCTCAGCATCAAACCCACCTTTTTCAGCCTCTGCCATTTTATATACGAGGTCAAAATCGGCAATGCCTTTTTCAGCATATATAATTGGAAAATCAGCATCCGGGGCAAAACCCATTGTTGGCATTTCTTCATGCTTAAAGTAATGATCAACACATTGCCAATTGCTTTCTTCATCTGTTCCGATAATCATCCTGACACGCTTGTTCAGTGGAAGCCCCAATTCCTTTACGATTTTCATTGCATAATACGCGGCCATCGTTGGTCCTTTGTCATCAATCGCACCGCGCGCGAAAATTTTCCCAGCACGGATTTCAGCTCCATATGGATCGCTTGTCCAGCCATCACCCTCAGGAACTACGTCTACGTGGCATAGGATTCCGACAATCTCATCGCCCTGTCCAAACTCAAGGTGTCCAGCAAGGTTACCGACGTTCTTGGCTGTAAAGCCATCCTTTTCCCCTAACTGAAGCAGAAAATCTAATGCTTCCTTCACGCCTTCGCCGAGCGGCGCATCCTGAGAAGTATTTTCTTCATCCAGAACGCTTTTGATCCTAAGGAGACTCTGGGTATCCTTAATCAATTCGGCTTCTCTTTTTTCCACTTCTTTCATCCACTGAATAGAAGACATTTTCCTACCTCCAATGTTTAGATATTTGTTATGTATAAGCAATCCATTCCCCTACCCGGGGAGATGCTTAAGCAGAAACCGTATTCTTATTGTACCTCATCTTCCCCCTCTATATCTCCTTTTGATAATCCGAATTTTTTTGTAAGATGAGCGGAAAATAATAATATTTTTTTTCTTAATTTTCTAACAAATGGCATATTTAACCTGTTTAAAACCATATTGTTAAGTATAGATATTAGGAGGGGGAGGTACTTAATTATTTAGCTAGGACCTAAATTGCTATGTTGATATAAGGAAACAAAGGCAAAAAAAGAGTTTATACTTCACGTAATTTGATTTTTAAAAACATGTTGATGGTAGTGGCAGGCGCATAGATTCCTGCGTGATTATTCTGATTTTTTATTATATTTTTGTTAAAATTAGTGAATTATCTGGAATTTTATTTTATTAAGGGTTAAAATAGTCGAAAAGGTAAGACCTCTAATAAGTACCTTTTAAAATGGACGCAAAAGGGGCTGTCTGGAAAGAAGAAAACTACATACTTGGGGATTCGTCTTCAATCAGCTGTCGGTTGCAGGAATATGACAAGGGGTTTAAAAAAGGATAGGGAGTGGTTGTTTGAAACCTTCGACTAACCGGATGATAAACCGCATCAAGTCCATCTACATGTTCATATGTCAGAATGGTACTGTCACAACTCAAGATCTTGTAGAGGAATTCGGAATTACACCTCGGACCATCCAGAGGGATTTGAATGTCCTGGCTTATAATGACTTAGTGAAAAGTCCTAGCCGAGGTAAGTGGACAACGACCCAGAAAAAAGTAAAAATGTCATCATAGATTGAAAAGTGTAAGTACCTCATAGAGAAGTTTCTTATATTTAAAAAAAGAAATCGCCTGATTAATTCCGGCGATTTCTTTTTTTAAGGCTCTTTTCGTAAGCTTTGTTGCTATCTCAACCGAAAGTAAAAATCGGCTTCTGGATTTTTTACGAATTTTGCTGCATTCTCAGTTTTCAAAGCTCCTCGAAAAGAGCTCCGATACCAATTAAAGATGCGGCTTTAAAAACGGGGCAAAAAGCAACGAACAATGTGAACACAGCCCTTTTTATCCTTCATATGACATCAACATTTCCAATTCCTCATCAGTAAGCTCTCTGTATTCCCCAAGCTCGAGTGTTTCATCAAGCTCCAGCGGGCCCATGGATAGTCTCTTCAAATAAATTACTCTTTTACCAACCGCCTGGAACATCCGCTTTACCTGATGGAATTTCCCTTCGGTGATCGTCAATTCTATATCCGATGTCAGACCAGATTTTAAAATGACAAGCTCTCCTGGTTTTGTTTCATAGCCATCATCAAGCGTGACACCGTTTTTAAATAAAACGATATCCTCATCGGTCACTTCACCATCAATCACAGCAAAATAAGTTTTAGGAACATGCTTTTTGGGGGAAAGAAGCCTGTGGGACAGCTGGCCATCGTTGGTGATGAGCAAGAGACCCTCCGTGTCCTTATCAAGTCTGCCGACTGGAAAGGGCTCAAAGACCTGATCATCCACTTCAAGCAAATCAATCACCGTTTCATCTCGATTGTCCTCTGTTGCAGAAATGACCCCTGGGGGCTTATTCATCATTAAGTAAATAAATTCTCTGTACTGAATTTCCACTCCACTCAATGTCAAGGTATCCTTCTCTGGGTCGACGTGCTGTTTTGCATCCTTGACGACGACACCATTCACTTTTACAGCGCCATCCTTCAAAAGCTTTTTTACATCTTTCCTGCTTCCATAACCCAGGTTTGAGAGCACTTTATCAATTCTCATTGCGAACCTCCTGTGTGTCTGTAGGCTTCTGCCTATTCCAATTCTTAATTTCTACATAGACTAATATCATGCTTTACATTAGAAAAAGAGGAGATGACCATAATGACATATCGTCAGCAAGGACAAGGCTTGTACATCCCGATTCCTGGACTGCCAGGCGGAGGCTACCCTGGCGGGGGTTATCCTGACGGAGGATTTCCAGGCGGGGGTTATCCAGGCGGTGGATATCCGGGCGATGGATATCCGGGCGGGGGAGGCCAATTTGACCGAAGGCTCGACAGGCTCGAGCGACAAGTCCAAAGACTGAACAACCAGCTAGACCGACTTGACCGCAGAGTCGACAGGCTTGAACGACGCCTGAATATCCGCGACAACGACCAGCAGGTTTACTATTAGAATATCTGCTAAAAAAATGGCCTTCATACCAGAAGGCCATTTTCCTATTAAACCGGCAGCCTCAATTTCCGTTTTAGCTTAGTGACTCGTTCTCCGAAAAGCCTGTCTACCAATTTTGTCCTGAAACCCAAGTAAAAGTAAACTGCAGCTCCCAGTATCGCTGAAATCGCAATGATCACGATTGACTGGAACTTTGAAGCTGGCGACAAAAACTGGACAAGCACTTCATAGAACGCCATCGTTACACCGGCCATAAGCCCAGAAAAAACCAGTATAAGCATAACCCTTCTTGTCACGAAGCCCATTGGATATCTAGCGAACTTCTTGATGACAATGAAATTTATTATAATAGCAACCGTGTACCCAAGAGCTGTCGAAAGAACTGCCCCCTGAGTCCCTAACAACTTGATCAGAGGTATATTCAAGCTTAGCTTGACCAATAAGCCAGTCAGCAAACTTAAAATTGTGAAACGCTGCTCATTAATCCCCTGGAGGATTGCTGCGGTTACAGAATAGAGAGCGAATAAGATGGCTACTGGTGCATAGGTTCTTAAAACCTCGGTACCAAGATCGTTGTGCGTATAGAAGACAGTGAACATTGGCTCCGCCAACAATGATAATCCTACAGCAGCAGGAACAGTCAGGTACAACAATACCTGGAAGGTCTGATCAAGCTGTCTCCTCATGCCTTTTCTGTCATTTTCCACAAATGACTTGGTAATACTCGGAACTAAAGTCAATGAGAATGCCATTGCCAGAGACACAGGAATGATCACAAGCTTATGAGTCTGGAAGTTCAGGACTGAAAATGCTGCATTAGCCTCATTCCCTGTAAAACCGATAGACGTCATCGTTCTCGAAAATGTAATCATATCAATGAACTGGAACAAAGGGTTTGCAATTCCGACAAAAACAAAAGGTGCCGCATAAAGTAAAATTTCCTTGTAAATATCCTTCAGGGATATATCAATAGTTCCTTTATCTTCCTTCAATAAATCGTCGAGATGAGGCTTCCGTTTGACCCAGTACCATCCCAGAACTCCAAGACCGCCCAATGCACCAATGAACGCCGCAAATGTTGCGAAACTTACTGCAGTGACAATGCTGCCATCCAGTATATTGAGGACGATGAATGCACCTGCAAGCAAGAAGCTAATCCGGACAATTTGCTCAACTACCTGGGATACAGCCGAAGGACCCATGGATTGATGTCCCTGGAAAAATCCGCGGATCAAGCTCATGAAAGGTACGACAATAAGTGCGAAGCTGACTGCCCGGATGACAGTCGTAGCCTCAGCAGCAGTAACTACAATATCTTCTCCTCCAGTACTGATTGCTAGTTCTGCCAGTGAAGGCGCAGTAAAGTACATGACCAAGAAAGAAAGAATACCCGTAGCAAGCATAACTGCAATTCCGGACTTAAACAGTTTCCTTCCTACCGCATATTCCCCAAGGGCATTATATTTTGCAATGAATTTGGAAACGGCGAGCGGAACGCCGGCCGTAGCAATACTAATGAAAATAGTATATGGAATATATGAAAACGAGTACAATGCAGTCCCGTGATCTTTAACGATCGCATAGAAGGGAATGACATAGAATAACCCAAGCACTTTCGAAATAATCGTTCCAAGCGTCAGTATAAACGTCCCTCTTAAAAGCTTTGATGACATAATATCCCTACTTTTCAATCTATAAAATAAAAACAGATTACAAAATTGTATTTTACCATAATCACATTGGGAGACTATGATAATTATCAATGAATGCAGAATTTGCCTGCATTCCCTAGTTTACTCTTCTTTTTTCCTGACTTCCAGTTTTGCGGTCATGTTTTGGTGTCTATCAATTAATCAAGATGGCTGGAGTATTCCCGTTTGGATATATGTTTTTCAGGCAATGTTTTTAAAGAAGAGATGCATTATAATTAGAAAAGTGCAAAGTAGCATCAGGAAAAAAGTGAAATGAAAAGATGGTGAAAAAATGAAATACGATGTAATCGTGCTTGGCGGCGGGCCGTCAGGATTAATGGCTGCAATTGCTGCTGGCGAACAGGGTGCGAAAGTATTGCTGATTGATAAAGGGGATAAGCTTGGCCGAAAGCTGGCAATCTCCGGCGGCGGACGCTGTAATGTGACAAATCGCCTGCCTGTTGAAGAACTCATTAAACATATACCCGGAAATGGCCGATTTCTATACAGTGCCCTCTCTATTTTCAGCAATGAAGATATCATTTCCTTTTTCGAAGGGTTGGGAATCGAGCTTAAAGAAGAAGATCACGGGCGAATGTTCCCGGTGACAGATAAGGCACAATCGGTTGTTGATGCCCTCCTTGCAAAGCTTAAAGAGCTAAAGGTCGAAATCAAGACTAACAGCCCTGCCGCGGACGTTTATTACCGTGATGGGAAAGCAGAGGCAGTAAAATTGAAGAACGGCGAAATGATCTATACAGACAGCATCATCATTGCTGTTGGCGGAAAGTCCGTACCGCACACTGGCTCCACCGGAGATGGTTACGCATGGGCTGAGAAAGCTGGCCACACAATCACCGGACTGTTTCCGACTGAAGTTCCGGTCACTTCAAATGAACCTTTTATAAAGGAAAGTGTCCTTCAGGGTCTTTCTTTAAGGGGCGTGGGCCTAAGTGTTTTGAATCCAAAAGGGAAAGCGCTGATCACACACAAAATGGATATGATTTTCACCCACTTTGGCATCAGCGGTCCGGCCGTTTTGCGCTGCAGCCAATTCGTTGTCAAAGCCATGCAAAAATGGAACCTTAAGGAAGTAGTCATGTCTTTGGACGCACTTCCCGATCTGAAAGAAGAAGAGTTGTTCCAGGAAATCCAGAAGCTGATCAAGGCAGAGCCGAAAAAAGCCGTGAAGAATTTACTGAAAGGGCTGCTGCCTGAACGATACTTACTTTTTCTGCTGGAACGAAATGACGTCGACCCAGCCATGCAGGGCGGCCAGCTAGGCCATGAAAAAATAAGAAGCTTTGCCAAATCGGTCAAACAATTTGAGTTCAAAGTGAACGGCACCCTGCCACTTGATAAGGCCTTTGTAACCGGAGGAGGAGTTTCCGTAAAAGAAGTCGAGCCGCAGACAATGGCTTCCAAAAAAGCAGATGGATTATTTTTTTGCGGTGAAATCTTGGATATCCACGGTTATACAGGAGGATATAATATTACATCTGCATTAGTTACCGGCCGGTTAGCCGGTATGAACGCAGCACAATATGCTCTTAGCTGATTTTAACAATAGGCTGCTTTGACAGTCATGGTTGTTTGACGCCAAACAACCAAGTGGAAGCCGTATTAAAAGCTCCAAACAAAGAGGCAAAGCTTTAGTATGGTGCCTCAACAAAAAAACAGAGCCTGAAAACTCAGGCTCTGTAAATAATCATTGCTGAAAAACAGTAAATCTGTTCCTCTTCCAAATCCTCTGGCAAAACTGCGACATTGTATTTAATGTCCAGAAGCTTCTTTTCATCAAGCTTCTCAAGAAATCGATTCATCTCCTGTTCGAGATCTTTTTCATGTTCATGATCAAACACTCTTACTTGGATCAAGCTTATGCTTCCTCTCTTTTTAAATCCAGTCTGGCCATGAATTCAGAATTTTATAATAAGGATTTATCCGGAAGCTTTATTACCGTCAGACTAGATGATTTTTGGAGATAAAAAAGCTTATGGTTGTTTTGTTTCTCCGCCCCAGCTCATCATGCCGCCAACCATGTTGCGGACTTTGTAGCCTTGTTCGTTTAAATAATGGCAAACATTGCCGCTTCGGGCGCTTGAACGGCAGATGAAAATGTACTCCTTATCTTTATCCAGCTGATCAAGCCTATCAGGAATTTCACCCATTGGAATATGCTTAGCCCCAGGAATCATCCCAGACTCAACCTCGTCATGCTCACGTACATCGATCATCTCAAGCTTTTCACCAGCTTCTAGCTTCTTTTGAAGTTCTTCAGTTGAAATAGTTTCAATTTTATTCATCATAAATGCCTCCATTTTATAGATAAAATTAATTCGTTAGCCGTTGTTCTTACATTAATCTATTTTCCCCTATTTATTATAGAAAAACTCTTTCCCATTAGCAAAAATAAACTCTCCCGGGTATGGGAGAGTTATTTGAGTTAGAAAGATTTATTCTCACTGCGTGATTTCTTTCTAGTTAGCCACGATGTTGACTAGTTTTCCTGGAACTGCAATCACTTTGCGGACAGTCTTGCCATCGATTTGCTCTTTGACCATAGAATCGTCCATCGCGATTTGCTCTAGCGTTTCTCTGTTAGCTCCTGCAGGAACCATCATTTTCGCTTTGATTTTTCCATTCACCTGTACGACGATTTCTACTTCGTCATCAACAAGCTTCGCTTCATCGTATG
>DMSR01000509.1 GCA_003457145.1 Bacillus sp. (in: firmicutes) | reverse complement strand
TTGTCCAAAAATGGGGCTTCTTCGGAAAATAGAAAAAAGAGAGCTTTTTATTCAGCTCTCTTCATCCATTCATTTCCCGATATTCTTTTGGCGATATTCCCTCGATTTCGCGGAATACTCTGGCAAACTGTTTTGGATTCTTATAGCCGACCATTTCACTGATTTCAAATACCTTATATTCTGTTTCCTTTAACAGCTTCCTTGCCTCTTCGATCCTGACCATTTTCAGATAGTCAACAAAGTTCTGGCCCGTGAATTCCTTGAACATATGGCTGAAGTAGGAGTAGTTCAGAGAAATATAATTGGAAACGACCGCCAGGTTCAAATCTTTATGATAGTTTGACCGAATATATTCAATCGCCCGATCCATATATTTTTGCTCGGAATAGACCGCCTTCATCTGTTTATTATATTCATGAATTCGCATTAGCAAATCTTCAAGCGCATGAAAATACTCATGAAAGTTAGTAAAGTTGTAGATGTTTTCCACTGTATTTAAAAGCTTGAATGTCTCAAGGGATTCCTGTCCAAGTTTCGTAAAGAAGCCTTTGAAGATTACTTCATTTATTTCGTTGTTCAGGGATTCGAGATAGCTTATGTTGCTGCTGGCGATTACATCAAAATCCATTACTTGCATTAAATAGGATTTAATCTCATTTTCCCGATCAGTGCCCAGCATATTGGAAATCTTATTGATTAAATCAGAAGGCATGGAGCTTGGGGACGGTTTCCCTTTAATTTTTTCGTAAAAAATCACCTGGCTGCGCGGATAGACAAAGTGATATTTCAAGGCCGCTAATGCCTGTTCGTAAGTTTCTTTCAGTTCCTTCAGATCTTCCGCCTTTTGGCTGACCCCGATTGTAACCATGAAATGCCTGTCTCTTCCTAATTGACTTTTTAAGTGGGAAAATAACAGGCTGTCTGCTGTGATGATAATTGAACGGTCATCCTTATCAAGAAATGTTATAGTCTCTTCTGTTTCTTTTACAGGAAGGATCTGATTAATGCGATTGAGAAAATCAGTGCCCTCGATATCTCCACCAGGATTGATTACACCGACATAATAGCCATTTTCAAATGGATTGATTTGCATTTTCTGATAAAGGCTTTCAATCTGTTCGCTCTGGAGGTTAGGATTAAGCAAAATATAGTTTAACTGACTTGCACGGAATTCATCCATATGCTGGTATGTCATTTTATTGCTTGATTCCAATTCCTCAATGATCGTGTTAAGCGTGCTGAAAAGCTCGCTCCGATTAACTGGCTTTAATAAATAATCCTGAACCTTATTTTTAATCGCTTCTTTTGCATAGGCAAAATCGTCATAGCCGCTCAGGATAATCAAAGCCGGCTTTTTTCCCCTATCCTGGAGCTCTTTGATTAATTGGATTCCATCCAGATGCGGCATTTTGATATCAGTGATCAGGATATCGGGATCCATCTCGTTGATTATCTCCAGTGATTCCTGACCATCTGCTGCGGTATAGGTTTCTATATTCGGGTATTCTCTTTTGATCATCGCCTGGATTCCCAGACGAATATTTTTTTCATCATCAGCGATTAGGACTTTATACACTTCGGCTGCCCCCCTTCATTATTTTGCCAGGAATTGCGACTGTCACGACTGTATATTCACCTTCAACACTTGTTACAGAAACTCCATATCCCTCTCCGTAATAAAGTTTGATTCGCTCGTACACGTTTTTAACACCGATTCCATTACCGGTCTTTGAGGCTTCATACTGAGGATCAAGATCCGATTGGATTCTCGAATTAAGCAATTCACAATGAGCCGGACTCATCCCAACGCCGTTATCCTTTATATCAATGATCGCTGAGCCATCTACATAGCTTGCTTTAACCGTGATAACTCCCTCTCTTGAAAGGTTATTGGGAACGATACCGTGTTTGACTGCATTTTCAATAATAGGCTGAAGGGACATTTTCAGTACTTCCTGCTCCAGCAGATCTTTTGGGACCTCAATTTTCAAGGTTAGCAGCCCATCCATACGCAGATTCATTATATCTACATAATTTTTTATATAATTCAGCTCTTCCTCAAGTACGACAAAGTCATTTTTCCACCTAAGATTATAGCGCATCATTTCTCCAAGCGAGGTGATGGCGTCAGATATGTCATATTTCCCTTCGATTTCAGCCATCATCTTGATGTTTTCCAGTGTGTTGTAGAGGAAATGAGAGTCAATCTGTGTTTTTAAAGCCTTTAATTCCGTTTCCTTTGCTGTCGCCTGCTTATTTACGGCATCAGCGATCAAGCTATTTATTTTGCCCAGCATACTTTTAAAATGAAACGCCAGTTCCGCGATCTCGTCCTGCCCCTTGATATCAACATCAAAATTAAAATCACCCTTCGCGACACGCTTCATCGAATCCTTCAAGTTATACATCTTTTTAAGCAGCAATGATATGAGGACATAAGTGACCAAAGAAAGGACGATCACAAGAAAAATGATCCCGCTTAGAAAGATGTATAACTTGAAGGATTC
>DMSR01000398.1 GCA_003457145.1 Bacillus sp. (in: firmicutes) | reverse complement strand
TGATCAAGAGAGTGAATGGTAATGTAGCCTTTATCAATGGAAATAATCTCACTTTTTCTCATATCACTAAGGAGCCTGTTGACAACCTCTCTCGATGTACCGCAAAAATTAGCAAGCTCCTGATTTGTCAGAGATACATTGATTTTAGTGCCATCCTCCGTATCAATGCCATAGCTGTTGACCAACCGAATAAGCGTTGAATATAAGGCGCCTTTTTTGCCATGGAGAACCAGGTCGCGGAATCTTGACTGTGANNTTCCTGTGTTGAAGGGAAAGCCATTTTACCAATTCTAAGGCAAGACCATTATCCTTGGCCACCTCTTCTTCAAGTTTACCCTTCTGGATTACGGCCACCACTCCACTTTCAGAAGCTCGTGCATTCAATATATGTTTTGATTCAGGGCTGAATAAAGACAACTCTCCAACCAATTCCCCGGTAGAACACATTCTGATTGTCAATTCCCGTCCATCTGGAACCATTTTGCTGATTTGAAATTTGCCGCTCTGGACAATATACAGTTCATTTGCAGCATTTCCTTCTTCAAAAAGAAAAGCACCCTTGTCAATGGAGCGGATCCGGTGGACTCTTTCAAATAGTTTGTTCAAGTTTGGTGACATAGTTGTTGCATCCTGCATGTTAATACCACCTTTAAAACGGCGACTAAAATACTCCTCACCGTATCTATAATATTAATATCATTATATTGTAAACTATTTAAATTCTTCAATAAAATTGTGAATTGTTCACATATTGTTAATAAATTTGTTGCGTTTTGACTGTTGTATTCTTATAATAAAAAGAAATTAATTAATATTTATAAATATAAATGATTAATTATTCATTTATGAAAGGAGGATAAGGGTGAAAGCAGCTATCATCGGTACAACCGGGTATGGCGGGGGGGAATTAATCCGTATTCTGTCGGGACATCCGGTATTCAATATTCATTCAATCCATACCACAAGGGACGAAAAGCCAGTATCTGAAGAATATCCCCATTTAACGGGCATCTTCGAAAGGGTTCTGACCAGGATAGACACAGAAAGGATTGCAGAGGAGGCAGACATTGTTTTCCTGGCTACTCCTTCGAAAGTTTCCGGTAATCTTGTTGAGGATTTTTATCAAAGAAATATCAGAGTAGTTGATTTGTCTGGCGATTTGAGGCTCAAGAAGGGTGATTTATATAAGGAATGGTATGGACATGAACCAGTAAATAACTCAATCTTGTCGAAGGCAGTTTATGGCCTCAGTGAATGGAATAAGGAAGAAATAAAAACAGCACGCCTACTGGCTAATCCTGGCTGTTACCCGACTGCAGCCCTTCTTGGCCTTGCTCCGGTGATGGCGGAGAAACTAATTGAACCTAAAAGTGTCATTATAGATGCCAAATCAGGTGTCTCTGGAGCAGGAAGGTCACCGTCAATAGGCACACTCTACGCTGAATTGAATGAAAATTTCAAAATTTATAAAGTGAATGAACATCAGCATATACCCGAAATTGAGCAGCAGCTTGGCCAATGGAACGGTGAACCCATAAATATTACTTTTAGTACCCATTTAATTCCAATAACCAGGGGAATCATGGCAACCATGTATGTACAATTAAAAAATGAGATGGATACTTCCAGGTTGATAGATTTATATAATGAGACCTATCAAGACCACCCTTTTATAAGAATCAGAAGGGAAAGTGTATTCCCAGCTGTCAAAGAGGTAAAAGGATCAAATTTTTGTGACATCGGATTGCATGCAGACAGACGGACTGGAAGGCTGACAATCGTTTCAGTCATCGATAACTTAATGAAAGGGGCTGCCGGCCAGGCTGTCCAAAACGCGAACATCATGTATGGAATAGAGGAAAAGGCGGGTCTCGAAATGACTCCCTTGTATCCATAGAGGAGGATAATATGTATCAGGCAACCACTGAAGAGCTGTTGACAAAGGAGATTATAGACGGTGGCATATTGAACCCAAAAGGCTTTCTTTGCGGAGGTGTCCATGCTGGACTCCGCTATAATAAGCTGGATTTAGGGATGATTGTAAGCGAAACGCCTGCCAGCTGTGCAGCTGTTTACACAACTAGCCACTTTCAGGCTGCCCCTTTGCTTGTTACGCAAAATAGCATAGCCAAAGAAGGGGTTTTGCAGGCAGTCGTTGTTAACAGCGCATGTGCCAATGCTTGTACGGGCGACCAGGGGTATGAAGATGCATTAAGGATGAGGTCACTTGCTGCTTCGAAACTGGGAATCAGTGAACATCATGTTGCTGTTGCTTCGACAGGGGTCATCGGCGAATTTTTACAAATGGAAAAGATTGAGGCTGGAATCGAGGAAGTAACGGCTGGAAAGTCAGAGGGTGATATGCAAGCATTTCAAACGGCCATCCTTACGACTGATACAGTGATGAAAAAGAGCTGTCATTCAGCGGAAATAGATGGCCGGACGGTACTTGTTGGCGGTGCCGCCAAGGGATCTGGAATGATTCACCCTAATATGGCCACTATGCTGGGCTTTATTACTACAGATGCTGCTATTTCTTCTGAACATCTGGCAATTGCCCTAAAAGAAGTAACTGATACGACATTTAATCAAATAACTGTTGATGGTGATGTTTCTACGAATGACATGGTGCTGGTAATGGCAAATGGAAGAGCCGGCAATCATTCGCTTGAACCTTGTCACCCGCAATGGACGGTATTTGTTGAACTTTTAAAAGTAACCTGTGCGAGTCTTGCTAAGCAAATTGCCAGGGATGGAGAGGGTGCAACGAAATTAATTGAAGTGATGGTGACTGGGGCATTGTCAAACGAAGATGCCCGGAAAACAGCTCGGAAAATTGTTGGTTCCAACCTGGTGAAAACAGCGATTTACGGTGCTGATGCAAATTGGGGCAGGATTATTGGTGCGATTGGCCAAAGTGAGGCTGTCGTAAACCCGAAAACGGTGGATATTGCACTAGGGAAAATCAAAATGCTTGAGGGCAGTAAACCAGTGAGTTTCAGTGAAGAAGAGGCAAAGGCTTACCTTCAAAATGATATGGTGGAAATATACGTTGACCTTCATATGGGTGAGGGGACTGGAATGGCTTGGGGCTGTGACTTGTCATATGACTATGTGAAAATAAATGCCAGCTATCGCACATAAAGGAGCGAGCTAATTGAATATAGTAGTCATTAAATGCGGTGGAAGCGTGTTGGATGAATTGACAGAAGGATTTTTCACAAGTATCGGGGAATTGCAGGAGAGCGGGGTATATCCTGTCATTGTCCATGGTGGCGGCCCAGCAATCAACACAGTGCTTGAAGTGTATAACATCCCTGCGAAATTCGAGAACGGACTTAGGGTGACATGCGAAAAAACAATGGAAATCGTAGAAATGGTACTCTCAGGACAAACAAATCGCCAGCTTTGCGAAATGCTGAATAAGCATGGGTTTAATGCAATTGGTTTGAATGGCAGCGATGGAGCATGTTTGCAGGCGGATTATATCAACAAATCACTTTTGGGCCATGTAGGTGAAATTACAGCGGTGAATCCTGAGTTGATCATGATGGCAATCCGGAATAATTTCCTCCCAGTGATTACGCCTATAGCTGTTTCAAAGGATGGTAAGAAACTTAATGTCAATGGGGACTATGCAGCAGCAGCGATTGCTGAGGCACTGCATGCTGCCCACTGTGCATTTGTAACGAATGTTGATGGTATTCTTATTGATGGTAAATTGATTAGAGAAGTTACTGATAAAGAAATAGACAGATATATTTCAGATGGCAGTATTTATGGAGGAATGGTCCCGAAAGTGAAATCAGCGTTAGGTGCCATGTCAGCCGGAGTGGAAAAGGTGATGATTATCTCTGGCAAAAACCAATTCTTTAAAAATAACAGCTGGCAGGGAACGGCCATCGGTGTAAAAGAAAGGATGTTAAAATGAGCTATTTATTTCCGACATACCAAAGGTGGGAAATTGAGCCTGAAAGCGCAAGAGGATCCGTAATCTATGGAAAAGACGGTCGTGAATACCTGGATTTCACGTCAGGAATCGGTGTATGTAATCTGGGTCATCGTCCTGAAGCAGTTGAGAACGCAGTCAGGCAACAGCTAGGATTATTCTGGCACGTGTCAAATCTATTTCCTCAGAGCATCCAGGAAACTGCAGCTAAAAGGCTGGCTGAAGCTGCTGAATTAGGATCCGTATTCTTTGCGAACAGCGGGGCTGAAGCTAACGAAGCCGCCATCAAACTTGCCAGGAAAGCTACCGGTCGTACAAAGGTTATATCTTTTCAGCAATCCTTTCACGGCAGGACATTTGCAGGTATGGCGGCAACTGGACAGGATAAAATCAAGCAGGGCTTTGGTTCGATGCTTGAAACATTCATTCACTTGCCTTTCAATGATCTTCAAGCTTTCCATAATGAAATTGGAGAGAGTACGGCTGCAGTCATGATTGAGATTGTACAGGGGGAAGGCGGAATCCATGTTGTTGACCCCAGTTTTATCAAGGAAGTGGAAAAAGCATGCATCCAAACAGGAGCCCTGTTGATAATTGATGAAATCCAGACGGGGATTGGCCGTACAGGGAAACCATTTGCATTCCAGCATTTTGGAGTGAAACCTGATATCATAACAGTTGCAAAAGGCCTTGGAAGCGGCATGCCAATTGGTGCTGCAGTCGGCAAAGCGGAATTAAGTGAATTTTTCGGAACAGGCAGCCATGGCTCTACTTTTGGCGGAAATCCAATCAGTTCGGCAGCTGCAACAGCTACAATGGAAATCATCTTCAACAGTGAATTTTTAAGGGAAGCAGAAAGTAAAGGGGAGTTTTTATTTGAGTCCCT
>DMSR01000318.1 GCA_003457145.1 Bacillus sp. (in: firmicutes) | reverse complement strand
GCATCTCCTAATGGTTTGAACATAAATGATGGTGTTGGATCGACCCACCCTGAAGCACTTGCAGCCTTCTTGAAGGAAAAAGGTGCAGACCTTGGCCTTGCTTTTGATGGGGATGGGGATCGCTTGATTGCCATTGATGAAAAAGGGAATATCGTGGACGGCGACCAGATTATGTATATTTGCGGTAAGTTCATGAAGGAAACGGGACAGCTTAAGCAGGGAACGGTAGTTTCTACAGTGATGAGTAATCTTGGTTTCTACAAAGGACTTCAAGAACACGGAATCCAAAGCATTCAGACAGCAGTCGGTGATCGTTATGTCGTAGAAGAAATGAAGAAAAGCGGCTATAATCTTGGCGGAGAGCAATCAGGACACATCATTTTCCTTGATTACAATACTACCGGTGATGGTCTATTAACAGGTCTGCAGTTAGCTAATATCATGAAAGCAACGAAAAAGCCGCTTTCCGAGCTGGCAGGGGAAATGAAGAAGTATCCGCAAGTACTAGTGAACATAAAAGTAACAGACAAATACCATGTAACAGACAACCTGAAGGTAAAAGAAGTGATTGAACAGGTCGAAGCCGAAATGGCCGGAAATGGCCGGATTCTGGTTCGTCCATCCGGAACTGAACCGTTAGTCCGCGTAATGGCAGAAGCTCCATCTGCTGAGCTTTGCAAGGAATATGTAGACCGGATTGCAGCGGTTGTTGAAGAAGAAATGGGATTGAAATTATAGGTGATTTCACTGTATACCGATCATTAATTTGACTAGGAATGGTAAATGATCACGACTTTCGTTATATATGCATTAGGGCTCTAAGCACATAACCGAGCCCTTATGCATATTTATTTATGAAGGGAAGTTTTAGCATGCCTGTTCAGGGAAAAGGACGGGTAGGCAGTTTTCCTTTGTTTTCTATTGACGGATGAAACCGTATCATGTATGATTATCCTGTTTTTGTAAGGCTTTCTTCGGTAGCTTTGCAGCTTTGCATGAAGTTTTTTCATTTATTTTTGAGATGAACTTATGGAATGGAATAAAGGCCAAGCTTTAATGCAACAAGTACCAATGCTTTAGAAAGCCATTTTAAAAAGGCAAAAACAATTACTTAATCGAAAGGTGGGCAGAGGTAAAGATAGAAAACTAAAAGCGCCAGGACTAATCCTTGACCGGAAAAGCGGATTAGTTGACGAGGTGGAGGTTTATCGAATTTTCGGCGGATGCCTCCCGGCTGAAAGCACAGCCGCGAATTCCTTCTTTAAAACATTTTGGCAACTTAATGGACAAAGAGAAGGGGATGCTAAAATTAAATCGGTCAGGACTTTAAAAACTGACCATACACCTATAAAAAAGAGATAAGGGGGCAAGCTGCCCCTAAAAAGGTTTCTTGTCCCCTGTCCTACAGGAGGAAAAGAAGTTATGTGTGGAATCGTTGGATATATTGGAAATAATGATTCAAAGGAAATTTTGTTAAAAGGTTTGGAAAAGCTTGAATATAGAGGATATGACTCTGCTGGCATCGCGGTAATGAATGGCAATGGCGTCCATATTTTTAAAGAAAAAGGCCGGATCGCTGACCTTCGTAATGTTGTAGAGGAAGATGTAATGGCGAATACAGGAATTGGTCATACACGCTGGGCTACACATGGCGTACCAAGTAAAGTGAATGCCCACCCTCACGAGAGCACAACTGGAAGACTCACTCTTGTACACAATGGTGTAATCGAAAACTACGATCTTTTGAAGCGCGAGTATTTGCGTGATGTTCAATTAAAGAGTGATACAGATACTGAAATCATCGTTCAGCTAATCGAACTGTTCGTTATCGATGGTTTAAGTGTAGAAGAGGCGTTCCGCAAAACGCTGTCACTTTTGCATGGTTCATACGCACTTGCCCTTTTAGATGAGCATAATAATGAAACGATCTTTGTGGCGAAGAACAAGAGTCCGCTTCTCGTTGGACTAGGCGAGGGCTTCAATGTTGTTGCAAGTGATGCGATGGCGATGATTCAGGTAACAAGCCAGTACGTTGAACTGATGGATAAGGAAATGGTCATTGTCACGAAGGACCAAGTGACAATCAAGAACCTTAAAGGAGAAACGGTCACTCGCGCTCCTTATACGGCAGAGCTTGATGCAAGTGATATTGAAAAGGGAACATACCCACACTATATGCTCAAGGAAATCGATGAGCAGCCGCTTGTGATGCGCAAAATCATCCAGAACTATCAGGATGGCGAAGGCGCACTTGAAATTGACTCTGACATCGTGAAGGCTATGAAGGATGCAGACCGAATCTACATCATCGCTGCGGGTACTTCTTACCATGCAGGTCTTGTTGGAAAGCAGTTCATTGAAAAGTTGGCGAAGATACCAGTTGAAGTTCATATCTCAAGTGAGTTTGGCTACAATATGCCGCTTTTATCTGAAAAGCCATTGTTCATCTTCATTTCACAGAGCGGAGAAACTGCGGACAGCCGCCAGGTTCTTGTTCAAGTGAAGGAAATGGGCTACAAGGCACTTACGATTACCAATGTTCCAGGCTCTACGTNNGTGAAGCGGATTATACCCTATTGCTTCATGCAGGCCCTGAAATTGCCGTTGCTTCAACTAAAGCATACACAGCTCAACTTGCTGTTCTGTCCATTCTTGCTGAAGTTACAGCCCACGGCCTTGGCCATGATGTAGACTTTGACCTTGTGCAGGAATTAGGTATTATCGCGACGGCAATGGAGGCTCTTTGCGATGACAAAGAAGAATTCGAAAGTATCGCTCGTGAATACCTGACTGTGACAAGAAATGCATTTTTCATCGGACGCGGAATCGACTTCTACGTAGGCCTTGAGGGTGCATTGAAGCTGAAGGAAATTTCATATATCCAGGCTGAAGGTTTTGCAGGTGGAGAATTGAAGCACGGAACCATCGCATTGATCGAAGAAGGAACGCCGGTCATCGCTCTTGCAACTCAGGAATTCGTTAATCTGAGCATCCGTGGAAACGTCAAAGAAGTCGCTGCCCGCGGAGCGAACCCGTGCATCATTTCCATGAAAGGACTGGAAACAGACGAAGACCGCTTCGTCATTCCAGAAGTGCACAGCCTATTAACACCTCTTATCTCTGTAATACCGATGCAGCTGATCTCCTACTACGCAGCGCTGCACCGCGATTGTGACGTTGATAAGCCGCGCAATCTTGCTAAATCT
>DMSR01000174.1 GCA_003457145.1 Bacillus sp. (in: firmicutes) | reverse complement strand
CCCTTGGGCATTCATTATTCAGTAGGGCCTTGCCATGACATCATGCCACCCTGCATATTTATCACATTATACCCATAGTACTTAAGGAATTGAGTTGCTCTAGAGCTGCGTCCACCTGAACGGCAAACGATAACGTATGTTTTGCTCTTATCCAATTCGTTCATACGGAATTCAAGAAGTCCCAGAGGGATGTGGATTGCACCAGGAATTTTCCCTTGTGAAACCTCACTTACTTCACGCACATCCACAACTTCAAATTTGTTATTGCCTAAACCATTTTGGACTTCTAGCGGTGTCATTTCATTCATCATCATTTCACGCATTTTCATTACCTCCTTAATATTTACCAGGCACTCATGCCACCCTTTACGTTTGTAATATTATTGAACCCTGCCTTTTTCAGCATCTTGCTAGCCTGGCTGCTGCGCATGCCGCTTTGGCAAATGACAACAACATCTTTATCTTGAGATAACTCTCCAGATCTGCTGCCTAACTGTTGAAGCGGGATATTCTTGAACCCTTTAATATGGTTGCCTTTATATTCGCCAGGAGTTCTAACATCGATATATTGAGTTCCAGGTTTTTTCGCTCTCATCATTTCACGTAATTGTCCTGTTGTTATACTATTAACCCCTTTTGTCGGAGCAAATCTTGTCCACAAAAATGCTGCAGCCAATACAACTATCAGAACGTTAATCATTACATCCATCCGTATGCACCTCTTCATTTATTTGAGTTCTGGTAAGTCGGATAGTATTTATACCATCCTCATATACCCATATGGGTATTTTAAATCACAAGAATCGCCCTGTCAAGTATGGAAGATCAATTACTTTCTACTCTTTACAAGCAGTTCAACTGCATCATTCACTGCCTGAGATGTTTCCCGGCCTTCTTGTATATCGCTTATTAAGCATTGTTCCAAATTCTTGCTAACGATCAAGGCAATAGCCTTATCGACAGCAGAACGGATTGCGGAGAGCTGTGTGACTACTGATTTGCATTCATCCTGTTCTTCGATTAAGCGAATACTGCCCCTTACCTGTCCTTCAATTCTTTTTAACCGGTTCAAAACCTCTTTATTGTACTCCATTTTGCCACCTCCTATTGTGATGGGCCAGTAATAGTATATCCTTTTACATTAAAACCATATTTTTTTAGGAGTCTTGCACCAAAATTCTTTTCAACTTCGTTGGAGGCAATGATGACAATCTGCTCATTTGGGATTTCTTTAATATATCTTTTCAAATATCCACAGGGAATATTAATAGCACCATTTACTGGATTTTTCGCAGAGTCCTGGTAATCGCGAAGGTCAACCCAGACAGCATCCTTTTGCTTAGTTTTAACGGCAGGGACATTGCGTACTGGTACGTACCGATTAAAAATTAATGACACCAAAAAGAGACTGATGATAATACTTGTTAGCAACTATTTTCACCTCTTGAATGTTCTTTGTTCATTAGTGAACTTACACTTCATATAATATACCATTAGGGGTATAATAGCAATAGTATTGCTCTTTAATTTTTTAATGTTTCTATCTTTTGTCACAAAGTAAATAAGAAGGAAGCCTCGCTTCCTCCCTTTTAAGCTTCAATAAAAATGATTTTTGCTGATGTTTCATTAGCTCCAATAAAGAACAAAACCTCTTTTGACTTATTATCGAGAAGGACCGAGCAGTTGTGCTGCTTTAATTATTTTTTTGAATAGATTCTGCTTGTTCAATGTGGATCTGGATCAATAACATTTTATCCTCTGGGGACAAAGCTGAATCAACAATTCTTTTGGTAGCTAGATAATATTTTTCAAGTAACTTCCTTCTGGCACGCGGGTGAGAGTTCTCATCCTTCAGGTCTCTGCTGACTGCTTCCTTTAGGATGTATTCAGGGCTCATATCGGATAAAAGCCTGCGGTTATTCCAAATTTCCCGATATTCCTTCAATAAATAATCATAATCAATTTTTGGCATCTTTTTGCCTCCTGCTATTAGAAAATATAGAAATACAAAAGCTCTGCTTAAAGCTTCATTAGTATATTTACATAAAATTGTTTTATTTTGCAAAATATAAAACTAAAGACCAAACTAGGAGGTTGTAAATGAGCACTCCATACCGATGCCCAAACTGTAAAACTAATCGCACCCGCTTCAATATGATTACTCAGGTTCCACAAGCGGTTAAACTGAATCCCCAATCAGGTGAGGTGCTTGAACAGTATTCCAGTGACCAACTCGAACCGTTCCATCTCCCATACAAGGGACCCGAATTAAAAATACAGTGCGCTGCCTGCGGTTTAATCGAAGACGAGAAAACATTCGCCAAATTTGGTGAACGTTAAAGGGTATTAGAGATTGACCAAAGAATAAGCTTGAGTTGCCTCAAGCTTTTTTTCATTAGTCTATTTGAATCTCGTTTTCTTTTAAGAACTGAACCGAATCAACTTTCCATTGTTCATTAGGCATAAATCGTACTAATTTGATTTTACCTGTATAGTTACTTCCGCCTCGCTGTTTTATTTGCCAATTAACCTCTACTGGAACAATCATTGTCAACTCGTCGGATATATCCTCGGAAGGCAAAATTTCCATCCTGCTAATTCTGATATTTTCAATTAGAGGCAGGATATGATCCCAATTTAGATCCTGTAGTGAAATATAAGAAATTACTTTCGGGTCCTGCTGCTTAATTCCCGCGATATATGCATTGACCAAATCATATGGATTCGTTTTTTCCAAATAACTTTCAAGCTTGCCTGCTGCTTTTAAAATCATAAGCTTATGTGACAAGTCCATAAAATTGGTCCGGTGCGTGGTGCTCCCATAAAAATGGATGCAAAAATGCCCAGGGAAATTGTTTTTCAATGCCCCCCCGCCATGGGGCATTCCATGCATGGAGGCAGCAATCTTCTCCCCTTCCGAAATAACAATGATTGCGCGCCTTTTCCAGCTCCACTTGCCGTTATAAATCTGCTTCATGATAGCAGTATCTTTTGAGGTTAGCGGCTGGACATCTGCATGACTGCTTCCTGCCCTTCGCTGGACGCGAAATTTCATACCTGTTTCCAAATCTACAACTGTGAACTTACTGTATTTCGGGAGAATTTCATTTACTTCTTCCCATTGGGTCATGTTAATAGGACTATTGACAGTAGACTTTTTAGCGTGAATTTGGTATCCATTATAAAAAAAGATAGTGCAGAAAATTAAAAGGACTTTTACAACTTTCATATCATTCACTCTTTT
>DMSR01000195.1 GCA_003457145.1 Bacillus sp. (in: firmicutes) | reverse complement strand
CGTCACTGGGTTTCCAGTCATGATTTTTCCTGACATCGCCTGATAGGAAAGGCCTCTGGCGACAACCCTGCCGACGATGTCCCGCTCTGTGATAATGCCTTTGAGCTCTTCATCTTCCATTACCAATACGGAACTAGTCTTGTTTTCGGCCATTTTTTGCGCAGCTTCCTGAATAGTCGTTTCAGGTGAAACAGACACGATGTTTTCACTCATGAGATCCTGGACTCTAGTAAGGATTGTTTCTCCTTCGCCAATTCCCTTTGCCAGCTTCACCTGCTCGGCAAGTGATCCATATACATCCTTAAGCCGGAGCAATCTGGGTAAGCAAATAATCGTGTAGATCCTGGTCGCCCCATCTTTTTTCGAGGACTGAGAACGGGATGAGCAGTGCTTTGACTTCTTCAATCGACCTCACTTCGACAGTGGGCTGTGATTTTTCCGGCTTGGCAAAGCCAAGGAACTCGGCGAGACTCGAAAACCCGATAATCTCCCCTTTTTGAATGACTTCTAGCACCTCTTCATGCCCGGAGCCACTCTTCACAAACACTTCAGCAATTCCTTGTAAAACTAGCAAAAGCCCCCGGCGTGGAGTGTCAGCCTGGAGGACTATTTCTCTTTTTGAATAAGTTAAAACTTCACATTCCTCGACAAGGGAAATGGCCGTGCTTTCCTCCACCCCTTGAAATAAGGGGTGGAATTGCACAGCCTTCAATATTTCCTTATACTGTTTTGGTTCCATCATCATTCATCCATACCTCGCCGTCCTTATACACCATTTGTTCAGGATAGCGAAGGTCGAGTACTTCCTCCTGAATTTTTTGTGATGGTGCTGCGGTTGCCAGTGAAACGATGATGTTCGCGAGGAAGGCAGCGGCTGCGCCAAATACACCAGCACCAGTATCAATGATGCCAAGGATGGTGAAACCTCCATATTTTGCTGCGAAGATATAAGTCAATGTGACTCCAAGTCCAACAAGGAGACCAGCAATCACGCCGCTTGAGTTAGAGCGTTTCCACCAAACTCCAAGAACGAGCGCCGGGAAGAAAGTTCCGGTCGCAAGCGCGAAGGCCCAGGCAACGATTTGCGTAATGGCTCCTGGCGGGTTCAGCGCAATCAAGCCTGCGAATAATGTCGCTACTACAATCGAAATACGTGCAACATTCAGACGTGTCTTTTCAGTGGCATTAGGTCTCATAACCCGGTAATAAATGTCATGAGCGAAGGAAGAAGAAATCGCNNNGAAATGATCAATTCCTTCCATTGAAGGACGCCATCTCCATTTCCGTCAGCCAATTGCAGTTTCCCTGTATCGACCCATGTTTTTGTCCAGGCTGGAAGCTCGGTAATTTTGCTGCCGGCAACCTTTGTCATTAAAATGAAGCGAGAGAAAGCTGCATACGCAGGAGCTGAAAGATAAAGCAAACCGATGAAAAGCAGCGCCCAGGCTCCTGACCATCTGGCAGCCTTCATCGTTGAAACTGTATAAAAGCGGACGATTACGTGCGGAAGCCCCGCAGTACCGGCCATTAAAGTAAACATCAAGGCAAGGAACTGCCACTTTGTTCCATTCGTAAATGGCGCAAAATATTCCGAAATGCCAAGCTCTCTATCAAGCTCACCCATTTTGCCGACTAGCTCGCCGTAAGAAAGCCATGGCAGCGGGTTATTTGTGATTTGCAGGGACATGAAGATAACCGGGATCAAGTAGGCAACAATCAGAATGACGTATTGAGCAACCTGAGTCCAGGTGATTCCTTTCATCCCTCCGAAAGCAGCATAGAATGCTATCAGTACTACACCTATCATTGTACCAGGCTTCGCATCGATTTCGAACAGGCGGCCAATTACCACGCCAGATCCGGAAAGCTGTCCAATCGAATAAGTGAAGCTGATGATGATTGTACAGACAGCGGCAATAATACGCGCCGTATGGCTGTTGAAACGGTCGCCGATGAATTCAGGAACGGTATAGCGGCCATATTTACGAAGCTGTGGTGCAAGCAGGAAAGTCAGCAGCAGGTAGCCGCCCGTCCACCCCATGATATAGGCAAGGCCATCATATCCGAGCAGCATAATCGTTCCGGCCAGACCGATGAATGATGCGGCACTCATCCAGTCAGCGCCGATCGCCATACCGTTGAAGATAGGCGGAACCCCGCGTCCCGCAACATAGAAGTCAGAAGTAACCTTTGCTTTATTGTAGATCGCTATCCCGATATATAACCCAAAAGTCGCTAAAATAATAGATAATGAGACCAAGAATTGTGTATCCAAAGTTCTCCCCCTTAATTCAAACTGCTTCTTTTTATCCCTTTGAAAGGATTTCTTAATCTTACTTACTTTTAAAATGGCATTCTTTTTTAAAGAAGATACAATCGTTTTAGCTAGCTGCCTGTATAAAGAAGAAAGCCTGCTCTTAATGATCTACAGTTTTACCGGCGCTCATTTGAATGTTCTTGCCTTCATCGATACCGTACTTTTTATCGATACTATCGCTGACTTTTGCATTAACAAAAAGCAAGACGATGAACGTTATAATTGCCCCCTGAGCCCCCATGAAGTAGTGGAATGGGAAACCGCCAATTGAAATCTCGCTAAACGATTCGGCGAAAAAGACGACTCCAAACGAGACTAGGAACCAGATTCCTAAATAAATGAACATATTACGAGTTTTTTCACGAAAATACTGATCTGCAACTGCCTTATCAATTTTCTTCACACTTACACCCCTTTATGATTACTAATCCCTTTTTAGCAGTAATAATCCCCTTCAATTTCTATAATCCCCTTGAATTACGGATACGGCACTTTTAAAGCTTCTGCTTGCTTTAAGCATTCCCACTCCTTTTCTTGAAATTGGGATATATGAACTTTGCGTCGGCAAAGTTGATATTTTACGCAGGAGGTTTTCTGTTGAACAATCAGCTAAGGCTGAAGATGAATTTTAACGTTTCGAAAAATGGAGCTGGCACCATGATGATCTGGACGAGGAAGTAAAGAAAAATGCTGATGAATGGCACTGTAAGAAAAATCAGCTTATTTTTCCTTAAACCTAGAAACAGGCTTATACCTGTGATAACCAGCAAACCGACTAATACAATCAAGATCATTCCTCCATTTGTATAAATTACAAGTTGGCGTTAATTTACTAAATAGTTAGAAAATTTAATTTTATTATGCATATAATGTCCAACAAGGTCAAGGTACCTTTTTCATGGTGTGTAACCGCTTTCTATGTCGATATTTTTACGGTCGTCACATTTTCGTTAGTGTTAATAGGGTTTTCCTTCAATTTCGAGGTTAGCGATTTGTCGAAAAATTTTTTATAAAATTGTTTTAATTATTAAGTAAGCGAGGTTTTCCTGGGGATATAACAGCTGGATTTTTCACAAATAAAAATTGCAGCATAACAAAAGGAACGCCCATGAAGGAACGTTCCTTTCGTATAAAAGTTAATGTTTGTCTGCACTTCGCGATAAGCTATTAGCAACAGCCTTTATTACCAGCAGGCAATCGTGCCGTCTGTCCGGGATTCAGTACCGCCAGTCAGTACACCTGTTTCCGGATTGCGCACGATGACCTGGCCGCGTCCAAAGCCGCCTGAATCATAGGCTACTTTCATTTGATGGCCACGAGCTGCAAGCGCCTTGACGATATGGTTCGGGAAGTTGTGTTCCACCTCGATTGCTTTGCCTTCCATCCACTGCCACCTTGGTGCATCAAGTGCTGCCTGAGGGTTCAAGCCAAAATCAATCATATTCATGGCAACCTGGACGTGGCCCTGTGGCTGCATGTATCCGCCCATCACGCCAAATGGCCCAACTGCCTCATTCCCTTTAGTGATGAAGCTTGGGATAATCGTATGGTATGTTTTTTTGCCTGGAGCAAGAGCATTTGCATGATTTGGATCAAGCGAGAAATCGTGTCCGCGATTCTGCAGGCCAATGCCTGTTCCTGGAACAACGATACCTGAGCCGAAGCCCATGTAATTGCTCTGGATAAAAGAAACCATATTGCCTTCTCCATCAGCAGTGGAAAGATACACCGTTCCGCCTTTTGGCAATGATCCAGGTTCCGGCATTCTCGCTTCCTCACTAATCTTTGCACGTGCTTCCTCCCCGTATTGCTCCGAAAGCAAGTCTGCCACCTTCGCCTGCATGGTCGCAGGGTCGGTTACA
>DMSR01000366.1 GCA_003457145.1 Bacillus sp. (in: firmicutes) | reverse complement strand
CATATACAGCTGAAAGGCCAGTTGTCTCCACGTCGAATACGACATACGTATCATCAGCTAATAGACGGTGGGCCTCATTATATGCTATCGGGACACCATCATCTACAAGATTGATTTCTACACCGTACAAAATCTTGATATCATTTTTCTTCCCCGCACCAAAAGCGTCAGGATAAGACTGAACAACAGCATGATCGGTGATCGCAATCGCTTTGTGTCCCCATTTGGCAGCCTGGGATACGAGATCCTTTACTGAAGTGACTGCATCCATCTGGCTCATTGGAGAATGAAGATGAAGCTCGACGCGCTTTTCGCCTTCAGGGGCACTATCAATTCTTCCTTTCGGTCTCATCTCGTTGATATCATTTCCAATCATGACAAGGTCACGGACAAAAGTATCATTCTGGATACTGCCTCGTACTTTAAGCCACATCCCTTTGCTGACCCGCTGGTAAAGAGCAGCGTCTTCTTTATCTCGAGAGAACATCTTAACCATTATGGAACTCGTATAATCGGTAATCTTAAAGGTTAATAAAGTCCGGCCGCTGCGCAGTTCTTTCGTTTCTGCAAAGAAAACAAACCCTTCAACAGCCACTCGCCGTTCTTCATCAACAATTTCTTCCAGTTTTCGGAAATCAGCATCATCTTTGATTGTCAAGCCAATCGTAAGCGGGCCATCAGACTGGGTGCCATCAGACTGTGATTTCTCTGCTTCCTTCTTCTGCATTTCAATCATTGCCAGAAGACCTCGTTCCTGGTCTTCTTTTTCCTTCGCTTTTATGAATTGGTCATATTCATCAGAAGAAGCATTTTCGCTTATCTCTGTATCAATCGACAACATTGGGAAGCCGAATCCCTGATAGATGTCCGCGATAATGCTGGAATACTTCCTTTTCAAGGCTAGTCCTTCTGTTTCATTCCTGACACTTAAATTAAGCTTCGTACCCTGGATTTTTGGTATTTGTTCATTCAGGAGTTTAAGAAGCGGAGGTGCGATGCCATCGATTTCTTTTATGCACACCTTCCAGTAATCGAGAATCTCTTGTTCATTTGCTGTTTGTTCTATTACTTTTACTGTATATGAAATCTTTGCAATGTGTGAAAAGGTCCGTTCCAGCTGGCTTGTGAAAGTGCTATAAAGTTTACAAGGAATTATTTTCTCAAATTGAAAATGGAAATGCCACTTCCTTGCTTGCTTTTCGACTATCACTCTGTCAATCTCTGCATTTTTAAAATGAGCAACAATGGCATCATCTGTTAATTGAAGCTGCTGCAGCAGGAGCTGAAACCTTTCTTTTTTCCCCGAAGAAAGATCGCCCATGGATATAACTCTCCCATCTGAAAAGCTAATAATTTCTATCTATTTGGCTTTATCCCGTATAGTCCTGCATCTACTTGACCACATCTCAGGAGAAAAAAACCATCTATTAATTAATGAAAAATCGTATACTGGTTCGCTATAAGCAATCGTTATTATAACATAAAACAGGAGTAGCGATACGTGTGTTTGACTTCAAAAATAGATATTACCATAAGAAAAAGGGCAAAAACCGGAGGCCACCTAGAAAGCCCTTTAAGGATAGCTTTTAAAATTGGCCGGCTGATTTTCACTCCAGGATGCTTCGCTTACCGCAGGGCGTGAGGTGAGCACGAGGAATCTTGCACCTTCCGTTCCAATCGACAGGCACACATAAAAAACGGACCCGTAAAGGATCCGCTGCTCTTTATAGTTCTTTTAAAATGTTTTTTATTGCTTCAGCAAGATTGTCTTTATGGACTTCCTGCATTTCACCGCTGTTACGGATTTTCACCTCAACGATACCCTCACTCGCTTTTTTGCCCACCGTAACCCTGACAGGCAGGCCTATAAGGTCTGAATCTGCAAACTTCACTCCTGGGCGTTCCTGACGGTCATCGAGAAGAACATCTAGCCCCGAAGCCTTCATAGAAGAATAAAGCTCCTCCGCTAATTCAGCCTGTCCACTGTCCTTCATGTTCACTGCAATAAGGTGAACATCGAACGGTGAAATATTCGTTGGCCATACAAGACCATTATCATCATTATATTGTTCGGCAACTGCAGCCATCGTTCGGGATACCCCTATCCCATAGCAGCCCATGATCATTGGCTGTGTCCTGCCGTTCTCATCAAGGAATACCGCATTCATCGCCTCGCTGTATCTTGTGCCAAGCTTGAAGACATGCCCGACCTCTATACCTTTGGCAAAGATGATTGTGCCTTGTCCATCTGGAGAAGGAGCCCCCTCCTTAATCAAGCGTAAATCAGTGTAAGCATCTACCTTGAAGTCACGCTCCGGATTCACATTCTTAAAGTGGTAGTCTTCTTCGTTTGCTCCACAGACTCCGTTGACGATCGATTCAACGGCTTGATCCGCAATCACTTCGATACCTTCTATTCCTATTGGTCCTAGTGAACCAACTGTGCTGCCAAGGATTTCTTTCGTAACATTCGCATCTGCCAATTCAACTACAGAGGCTTCAAAGTAGTTCTTCAGCTTAATGTCATTCACTTCATGGTCACCACGGACCAACACAAGTACATGGCGATCATCGACTTTAAATAGCATTGATTTGATGCAATTCTCTGCTCCCACCTGCAAGAAGGACGCAACATCATCAATGGATTTCTTGTTTGGAGTATGAGTCTTTTCGAGCTCAGCTGGTTGAGCATCATTTTTTGAATATGCAGCAGTTACTGGTGCCATCTCAATATTGGCCGCATAATCTGAAGTGTCTGAGTAAGCAATGGTGTCCTCTCCAACATCTGAAAGCACCATAAATTCATGGGTATCTTTTCCACCCATCGCGCCTGAATCGGCAATAACAGCACGGAAATTCAAACCACAGCGCTTGAATACATTGGAATAAGCTTGGAACAGTTTTTTGTAGACTTCATCCAGGCTTTCTTGATTTGCGTGGAATGAATATGCATCCTTCATGATGAATTCGCGGCCCCGCATCAGGCCGAAGCGCGGCCGGATCTCATCGCGGAATTTGGTCTGGATCTGATAGAAGTTGATCGGCA
>DMSR01000036.1 GCA_003457145.1 Bacillus sp. (in: firmicutes) | reverse complement strand
GGCAAAATACTTGGGAGGATTTTTGATCAATCTTCAACCCGTACAAGGGTGTCTTTTGAAGTTGGAATGATTCAGCTTGGCGGAAGCGCACTCTATCTGAATGGGAATGACCTGCAGCTTGGACGAGGGGAAAGCATCGCAGATACTGCTCAGGTGCTTTCACAATATGTAGATGGTATTATGATCAGGACCTTTTCACATGACTCAATTGAAGAGCTTGCTGCCCATGCCTCAGTCCCTGTTATAAATGGTCTGACAGACCTTTACCATCCATGTCAGGCTCTGGCTGATTTATTGACAATATATGAACAGAAAGCGAAGCTTGCAGGTCTCAAGCTTGCCTATATTGGCGACGGCAACAACGTCGCTCATTCGTTGATGATTGCTTGTACCAAAATGGGTATGGATATTTCAATCGCTGCTCCAAAAGCTTATTTTCCTGATGAAAAAATAATCAGTCAGTGTGCAGGGTATGCTGAAAAAAGTGGAGCGAAATTGGTCATCACAGACTCACCAATTGAAGCGGTTAGTGATGCTGACATTATTTATACAGATGTGTGGACGAGTATGGGCCAGGAAAATGAAAATGAACAAAGATTAAAGGATTTTCAAGGGTTCCAGGTGAACGAGGCATTATGCAGGCTTGCGAATGTTGATTACCTATTTATGCACTGTCTGCCGGCCCATCGCGGCGAGGAGGTAACGACTGGGGTCATAGACGGTAGTCACTCTGTAGTCTTTGAACAGGCTGGAAACCGCCTCCATGCACAAAAGGCGCTGCTTTTGGAACTCCTTAAGGATTAAGCAAGCACTTATAATGGCTATGTTGTATTAAACCCGTCAAAATAAGTTTTTATTTTAAGATAAAATTATTTTGTAAATCTGAGTTGAACGGAAATCAACGGGCCCAATTTTTACAGCCGTACTAAAAAGAAAGAGGGTGCCCAAAATTTATACCTTTGGGACACCCTTTTTAACGTAAATTAAGATAAAAAATACACAAGCGGTCCAACAATAAAGCAATAAATCGCGAAATATTTTAAGTTGCCGCGTGCCATTATATTCATGAACCATTTTAAAGAAAAATAAGATGCAACAAGCGATGAGAAAAATGCGAAAATATATGGCAATGCTAATTCATCAAGATAAGGATCCTTCAGGATATCCGAAAAACCAAGAAGCATCCCGCCTACACTGACAGGAATGTACAAAAGGAAAGAATATCTTAATGCCGTTTCCTGTTTCATCCCAAGGCTCATTGCGGCTACAATTGTTGCACCCGAACGGCTGATGCCAGGTATTAAGGCGACTGCCTGGGCAAGACCGACTATAATCGCATCCCTGGCGCTTAGATCCCCATCGCTCTTGCGGCCACGCATATTGCGTATCGTCCAGAGGGCAACTCCTGTTATAAGAAGTGTAATGCCGACCGTTTTAATTGAAGCCAAGTTAATCTCGATAAAATCTCCGAATAAAATTCCGATGACACCTGCAGGAATCGTCCCGATGATTAAATAGATAATGAACATGAAATCTGATTTCGCTTCTGGATCCTTGCTTCTTAAATATGCAGTCCCGTTAATGATTAACCGGATGATATCGTCTCTATAAATAAGCAAAACCGCGAAAAGCGATGCGGTATTAACGAGCAGCGCAAAACTCATTCCTTCAATCTCTAAACCGAAAAAATATTCAGCGATTTCCAGGTGCCCGCTTGAAGAAACGGGAATCGGTTCAGTCAATCCCTGGAAAAGGCCCAAAAATATATACTTAATTAAGTCATAAAAGTTTTCCATGTTTATTTAAATTCCTCCAAATATTGATTTACCCATTTTTTGTCCATACAAAATAATGTACCGTAAATATTGTTTTAATGAAAGGATTAACTTTGGGAAATTGAGCTTCCAGATGTTTTTATAAATAGTTCGCTTAAATCAGCAGATAATAAAATAGCCGGAATACTTTATGAAGGAGGAAGGCAGATGGGGCAAAGTCATCAGTTTCGTGCTGGACAAAAGGCACCGAATAATGGAATTTACATTGAAATTGGCGAAACAGGCAGCAATGTAAACAATCCTCAAAAAGTAAAGCTGCAAGCCGGGGACCGTTTTCCAGAAAACTCGAATCATAATCGCCACTGGACATACATGCCAAAGTTTAAATAAATGTTAAAAGCCATCCAGTGCGGATGGCTTTACTTATTGGGAATTTTTATTATAATAATATCAAAGGTCAAAAAAGGTCAAAGGAGTGGTTGTGTTGGATTTTAATAAAATGACGGAAAGTTTGCAGAACGCAATTGTATCAGCCCAGACACTTGCAGTTCAGCATAACCATCAGGAAGTGGATGATCTGCATCTTTTTCTTGCTCTATTGCGACAAGAAAATAATCTGGCGCAAACATTGCTTTCTGGCTTGGGCATCCATACAGAATCTTTAGTGAAGGAATTAAACAACTCATTGTCCAGGAAACCCCAGGTATCTGGAAGTGGTGTGGAACAGGGGAAATTATATATTACAGGCTCACTTCAAAAGGTTTTGGCTCAGGCCGAGGAAGAGATGGCCTTTTTTGAAGATGAGTTTTTATCTGTGGAACATATATTGCTGGCTGCTATAAATACTGTTTCTTCACAATCCGGAGAAGCAATGAAAAAGTCAGGATTAACTAGGGAAAGATTAATATCAAGAATAAAAGAAGTTAGGGGGAGCCAGAGAGTGACTTCACAAAATCCAGAAGGAACTTATGAGGTTTTAAAAAAATATGGGCGTGACCTAGTAGAAGAAGTTCGATCAGGAAAGGTCGACCCAGTAATCGGCAGGGACGGTGAAATAAGGAACGTTATCCGTATCCTTTCAAGGAAAACTAAAAATAATCCGGTACTGATCGGCGAACCTGGCGTGGGTAAGACGGCGATTGTTGAAGGGCTTGCTCAAAGGATTGTCAGAAAGGATGTTCCAGAAGGGCTGAAGGAAAAAACAATATTCGCATTAGATATGAGTTCGTTGATTGCAGGAGCCAAATTCCGAGGAGAATTTGAAGAGCGATTGAAAGCCGTATTAAATGAAGTGAAAAAGAGCGAAGGCAGAATTCTGTTATTTATAGATGAACTTCATACTATTGTCGGTGCTGGAAAGACGGAGGGTGCAATGGATGCTGGTAATATGCTCAAGCCAATGCTTGCGCGCGGTGAATTGCATTGTATCGGGGCGACAACACTGGATGAGCACCGCAAATATATAGAAAAAGACCCCGCTTTGGAACGCAGATTCCAGCAGGTTTTAGTGCAGGAGCCGAATGTCGAGGACACAGTATCGATTTTAAGAGGTCTAAAGGAAAGGTTTGAAATACATCATGGAGTGAACATACATGACCGGGCCATTGTGGCGGCAGCAACGTTGTCAGACAGATATATTACTGACCGATTCTTGCCTGACAAAGCAATTGACCTAGTCGATGAGGCTTGTGCGATGATCCGGACTGAAATTGACTCCATGCCATCAGAACTTGATGAAGTGACAAGAAGAGTAATGCAGCTTGAGATTGAAGAAGCAGCACTTACAAAGGAGAAGGATGATGCCAGCCGGGAGAGGCTGGCAGTCCTTCAAAAAGAATTGGCCAATCTAAGGGAAAAAGCAAATGAGATGAAGGCAAGATGGATGAAGGAAAAAGAAGGCATACAGAAGGTGCAGGAAAAGCGTGAAATGCTGGAAAAGCTCAGACGGGAGCTTGAAAAAGCAGAGAATGACTATGATTTGAACAAGGCTGCCGAGTTAAGGCATGGCAGCATACCTTCGCTGGAAAAAGAACTGAAAGCACTGGAGTCTATGGTCAGTGAGGACAATGGTGACAGGCTTCTTAGGGAGGAAGTTACAGAGGAAGAAATTGCTTCTATTGTTGCCCGCTGGACTGGTATACCGGTCATGAAGCTGGTGGAAGGAGAAAGGGAAAAGCTGCTGAGGCTGGAGAGTATCCTTCAGGAACGAGTGGTAGGGCAGGAAGAAGCAGTAACATTTGTTGCAGATGCTGTTTTAAGGGCAAGAGCCGGCATCAAAGATCCGAATAGGCCAATTGGCTCGTTTATCTTTCTCGGACCTACGGGAGTGGGCAAGACAGAATTAGCAAAAACACTAGCGCAATCTTTATTTGACAGCGAAGAGCATATCATTCGCATCGATATGTCAGAGTATATGGAAAAACATGCAGTTTCAAGGATGATTGGAGCTCCTCCAGGATATGTAGGATATGAAGAAGGCGGACAATTGACAGAGGCTGTAAGAAGGAATCCATACTCTGTCATACTTTTAGATGAAATTGAGAAAGCTCACCCAGAGGTGTTCAATATTCTTCTTCAGATGCTTGATGATGGACGTATTACTGATTCCCAGGGAAGAACGGTCGATTTTAAAAATACTGTAATTATCATGACATCAAATATAGGATCCCATTTCCTGCTGGAGCGGCATGAGGGTCAGGACGAAATTTCTCCAGAGACAAGGGAACTTGTTATGTCCCAGATGCGGAGCCATTTCCGTCCCGAGTTTTTAAACAGGGTGGATGAAATTATTTTGTTTAAACCACTTGCATTGAAAGAGATTAAATTAATCGTTGAAAAATTGATTCTCACTTTGCAGGAAAGATTAGGAAGCCAGCATATCCACCTCTCGATCAGTGACGAAGCAAAGGAATATTTGGCGGTGAATGGGTTCGATCCGGTTTATGGAGCAAGGCCGCTGAAGCGCTTTATCCAGAGGAGTGTTGAAACAAAACTGGCAAAGGAAATCATCGCTGGCAAAATTAAAGAAAAAAGCCAGGTAGAAATCTTGGTCAACAATGGTGAAATAATATTGCAGGATAAGTGAGCAGGCTCTTGAGGATGTTATTGCCAACTAAAAAGTATTAATCAATAAGCACTGTTAAAGCCCAATGTTGATTTTTTACATCCTGTTGATTGATACTGGAAGGCGAGTAGGCTCCTCCGAAAATGCTAACGCATTTTCCACGTGCGTGGGCGGGTTCGAGGAAGCGCAATCAATGTCCTGCGGAATCAGCTGGACAGGTGAAACCTAGGTTGAAATGATTCTCGTAGGAATCAGCTAATGCCACAGGAGCTTGCGACCAGGAGGCTCAGGGCCTGGAACGAAAATCAATAGTAAATTTACCAGAGACAATCATTAAAAAAAAGTCATCCGGCCTGGATGACTTTTTTATGTATACTTAGTGGCCATGTTTTTCTTCGGGTTCATTTGGAAGAACAAGAGGAAGTGCTACAATGATTATGAATGCAACTACAGCAATGATACTTCCAGATTTAAAGTCAAATGGAGTGCCTATCATTGAACCAGCTACATAATTAAGCATTTGAACTAAAAGGAAAGTCCAGAAAAAAGTCCAAAAATATCTCATGATTTTCACCTCTTACATTTCTAAATCTTTTCTTATCTTACCATATGTGAATTATATTATAAATGAATTTTAATTAAATTGAAAAGCGTTTCCATGAAATTCACTTTCTGAATTTTCAACGCTTTCAATAAAGGGTAGTGAAATATGAGCTAAAGAATAAAAAATGGGCAAACTCCCTTTCATTTCTTGATTAATTACATACAGTAATATGAATAATCTTTAGAAAGGTGTTGATAGAATGGAGAGCCGGAACTTTAAACTGGATACCGAATGGAATATGGTCCATTATCCTGAAAAACCAAACGGTTTCGGTATCCTTGTAATTGGTGATGAAAGACACTTTGTGAACAGCACGAGCAGTTTCTGGACGCAGAATGAGGGAAAACGTTCATTGTTGAACACATTGAAAGAAGAGGGGTACACGGTGTTTTCATCTAACTTATATGGCCGGCACTGGGGCAGCAAGAAAGCTGTTGATCTTGCGATGAGGCTCTGCAGCCATATAGTCCGCAATGAAATCCTCAATCATTCATTCCACATAATGGCAGAAGGTATGGGGGCTCTTGTAGCCTTGAAAATGCTTACTCAGACTGATATAAAAATCAGGTCGATGATTTTAATCAATCCAGTATTCTCTTTAACCACACATTTAGAACAGGAAAAAGAGAATAAGTTTTTTTATAAGAAGCTTCTCAAAGAATTAGAGAAAGCATATGAAATTGACATTAGTGCCTTGAAGGAAAAACTTAAAGCTGAGGTTGAATTACCGGGATTTACACAAGAAGTACCAGTGAAAATTATCCATGTTCTTACAGGAAACCGCGCTTATAAACAATCAAGAATACTCAAGGAATTATCAGTGAAGTGGGATGAAGCTGATCTCCCGGTGAATATAAGTTATGTTTTACCAGAGAAGAAGCCGCAGTTTGGAATGCAGTCCGTAAAATTTTTCATGAAACATGAGCAAGTCCTTTAATTCCTTGCAAATATTTTCAAAATTAAACTCATAGGATACAAGAGAGTATTTGCAAGGAGGAATTAATATGCAGCGAGCAGTCATTCTTGGTGTCTATGATTTTATAGGCTATAGCTTATGCAGGTATATGCTTGATAAAGGGATTGAGATAGTAGGAATCCATTTTCAAAAAAGCCAAGATTCATATTTCACCGAAGAAAAGCGGCTGGAAATAGGCAGAAATGCTAATTTTAAAGAAGTAATATTTCAGGAATGGAATGCTTCAAGTATCGATGATATACTTTTCATTTCGTTGTATGAGGAAGACTTATCGAATACACCGTTTATCGAAGATTTAATGAAGAAACTTGAAGCAATCAATGTGAGTAATCACGGGATTATCCTACTACTGCCTGCCAGTCTAGCAGGCAAAGAGGCAATAAAAAAAGAATGGCAGCAAACATTAACTAGCATTTTTGAAAAAAAGAATGTTTCTGTCCTGGAGCTTTACCTGCCAACTATTTATGGACCGTGGCAGCCAGAGGGATTTTTCTTTCAACAGTCCTTGAATTATTTAGCGGGTGAAAATAAAATGCCGAAATTGGCCAGCTGGGAATGGACCCATGATGCAATATATATTGAGGATGCTGTCAAATTGATAATCAATAGTGCGGAAGGCAGGGAGGAAGGCAAATTCATCCTAGCAAGCGGGCAGGATGGTCAGTGGCTTGACTGTGCAGAATCAGTGCTTGGAAGCAGGCTGGAAAAGTCCCTTAGTAATCTGAATGGAAATTCTGAAATTAAAGAGAATATCAAAATCATGACTGTTAAGGACAACGAGGATATCACTAAAGGGTTATCAATGCAGAAGGAACAATACACCCGGATAAAGGAAAGCAGATTATAAGCGATAATGATAAATTACTTTTCAAAGCTATACTCCAAAGAGTAAAATGGTAAAAGATTCTTTTATCGGTTCCATTTTAATTTTAGCGTGCGCTGTTTTTTTTAGACCAATTCTTAACAGTGCGGCATAAAGGAGATGCATCGGATGCTGAAACGTTTCGGGCTCGTGTTGTTAAGCCTGCTGCTGTTGGGAGGGTGCGGACAACCCCTCACATCTGGCAAGGTGGAAAAGGTGGGTCTGCTAGTGCCTGAAACCATTAATGATCAGGTGTGGGGAACGAAAGGTTACCGTGGACTTCTGCAAATTCAATCAAGTTTAAATGTTGATGTTTTCTTCAAAGAAGGTATGAATACACAAAAACTTGTGGAACAGGCAGTTAAGGAGTTTGACAAAAAAGGTGTAAACCTTATTTATGGACACGGAAATGAATATGCTGCTTATTTTAATAAAATTTCGGAACAATATCCTGATATTCATTTTATAAGCTTCAATGGTGATGCCAAGAAGGAAAATACAACCAGCCTTAATTTCAAGGCATATTCGATGGGCTTTTTCGGGGGGATGGTGGCAAGTCACATGTCCAAGACCGGTCGGGTAGGTATTGTGGCTGCGTATGAATGGCAGCCAGAAGTGGAAGGCTTTTATGATGGGGCTATTTTTGAAAATAAAGATATGGAAGTGGATATTCGTTATATTGGCCATTGGGATGATCAAGAAAAAGCACTGGAAGTTCTGGATGATGTCCTTTTAAAGGGTGCAGATGTTATTTATCCAGCTGGGGACGGATTTAATGTTCCGATTATTGAAAAGGTGAAGGATAAGGGGCTTTATGTAATTGGCTATATTTCTGATCAGTCGGATTTTGGAGAATCAACCGTCCTTACAAGTACCATTCAGCATGTAGACGATTTATACGTGTTGACTGCTGGCAAATTTAATAGGGGAGAACTTAACTCCGGTAATTTATACTTTGATTTCCAGGACGAAGTGATTTCGCTTGGGAAGTTCAGCTCTAAGGTCGATAGTGAATTCCGTGAGAAGCTAAACAGGTATATCAAGTCCTATAAAAAAAGTGGCAAACTACCTAACCAATAACACAATTAAAGGAGTAATCAAAAAATGCAAAACAATGATAAAACAATGGAATTTATGCAAATTGCTATGAAGTATCTGCCTGAAGCACAACAACAGCTCGAAGCTGCTGGGGTTGAGCTTACAATGGACAACCTTCAGCCTTTCTTCTCACTGTTCACGAAAGTGATGAATGAAGCATATGAATTGGGGAGAGCAGATGCTGCAAAAGAATAACCCAAAAAGCTGAGGCATGAGCCTCAGCTTTTATTTTTTGTAAGGAATTGATCCAGATAGGGTCTGACCTTTCCAAAGAGCGGTTTCAGTTCTCTGGCGGAGGTGATCAGTGTGTCCACATGATTCATCACTTCATCAAAATCAACATGGCTAAGGAAGCTTGTAACCGTGTTCCTTTTTTCCATTTGAGGCTCTGCAGCTCGAGGGCCTCCGAACATAAAACGGCTGAANNCCAGTCTAGAATTATCTTCAACGACTCCATCCTCAGAATCGATTGATCTGACCCGGAAGCCGAATATGTCCCTGTTTTTTTCATCATCCATTCTGCCTCACCCTTTCCTACTAACTTATCAAGCTGTCCATTTCTCATGCAGGTTGGAGTTAAGGTTTCGGTAATCTTTCTAATCGTACAACCTTTTGCTCTCAACTCCAGCTCTTGTCGGGGCTTTA
>DMSR01000429.1:601-3667 GCA_003457145.1 Bacillus sp. (in: firmicutes) | reverse complement strand
GCTCCAATTCCCTGTCGAAAACAGGAACATTGGCCGAGCTACCAAACATCAAATGCTCGAAAAAATGGGCCAGTCCGGTCTTCCCCAATTTTTCAAAGCGGGATCCAACTTTGTAGAGCAGATTGAAAACGGCAATTTTGCTGCTGTGATCCTCATGGACGATCACCTCTAGGCCATTGTTCAGGAAAAATCGCTTATATGGAAACATGTTTATTGGTTTAGCTCTAATAGGAAATCCAAAATGAAGGCTTTGGTTCAAGAAAAGAATTCAATTTCTTTTGATTTCGACTTTTTCGCCACTTATACCTGCCATTGATGTAAGATGTCCTGTTTTTTACAAAAAAAGCCGAACTTTGGTTCGAAGCGCTAAGTTAGACTTCCCAAACATACTTCACCCATTCCGATGAAAAAACACTGCGTAGATCTGAATAAGACGGGACAGTTTTCAAGATTTTTTTTGGATTACATAGAAGGAAAAGAGGCATTGAGGCCATTTTATACCCACTTACCCAAATTGGAGAGCTTCAAAGATGCAATCACGCAGAAAAATTTTCCCGATGAAAACCGGAAACTCCTTCATCAGGCTTTGCAAGAGCAATATTCAGGTTTAGATCTTTCTGAGGAAGTTACTGCCAATTTTGAGGCAATTCTCAGCAAAAAAACTTTCACAGTCACTACCGGACACCAGTTAAATCTGTTTACCGGCCCCCTCTACTTCATCTACAAGATCGTCTCCACAATCAATTTGGCCAAAAAGCTGAAGGAAGCCTACCCGGAATTTAATTTCGTTCCGGTGTATTGGATGGCAACTGAGGATCATGATTTTGATGAAATCAATTACTTCAAACTTGACGGTAAAAAATACCAATGGTCTTCCGGTCAAACAGGAGCAGTCGGTGATTTCGTTTTGGATGATTCTTTCAAAGCATTTTTAAAAGAAACACAATTTGCTCCCGATGTATTCAAAGATGCCTACCAGTCCAGTAAAACTCTGGGAGAGGCGGTTCGCAAGTATGTGAATCAACTATTTGGGGAGCATGGTCTGATCGTAGTTGATGGGCATGACGCAATGCTTAAAAGTATTTTGAAGCCGGTGATGAAGGCTGATATTTTTGATCACTCCCCCTTTGAAAAAGCGCAAATAGCCTCGCGGAAATTGGAAGACATGGGGTACAAGAGCCAGATTTTTCCCAGAGAGATCAACTTTTTTTATCTGGTAAAGGGCCTAAGGGAGCGGATAGAACGATCCAAGGGTGGATTTCAGGTAGTAAATACCGAAATCAGATTTACCTCAGATGAACTTGCAGCCTTGATTGAGTCCAATCCTGAGCGATTTAGTCCAAATGTGGTTCTCAGGCCATTGTATCAGGAGATGATTTTGCCCAACTTGGCGTATTTGGGTGGTCCGGCCGAAGTGGTTTATTGGCTTCAGTTGAAAGGGATTTTTGATCAGTTTGAAATTCCATTTCCCGTGTTGCTTCCGCGAAATTTCGCTTTGATTCTGGATGGATCGGTCTTGAAAAAACTGGAACAACTGGGCTGGGAGGGAGCTGATGTTTTTGTTGATTTTGATAGCTGGAAGAAGGGATTTGTAGCGCGACAAGCTCAGGTTGATTTTAGTATGAAAGCGGAAAAGGATGCGCTCTCCCAGCTTTTTGATACGAAAGGAAAAGAAGCGTCTGCTTTGGAAAAAAGTCTGGAGTCAGCCTTCCAGGCAGGAAAAGTACGAAGCTTGAAGATCCTTGATCAGATGGGTTCCAAACTGCGAAAAGCCGAGGAGAAAAGGCTAGCCGTAGAGTTGAATCGCGCTAAGGCTGTTTTGGACTTTACTGCACCCGGAGGCAGCCCCCAGGAGCGAGTAGTGAATATGATGCAGTTTTATTTAAAAAACCCTGAATTGATCGAAGAGCTGTTGGGCTGCTTTGATCCTCTTGACTTTAATATGATGGTATTGGAATACGCATGAAGACCAAAAAAGAACTACGGTCAGCCTACAGACAGCTGAGAAAAAGTCTGAAATCCGAAGAAGTGGAATCCAAATCCAAAGCAATCACTGTTCAGTTTCAAAAATGGCTTGAACGAAGAAGTGGGCTTCAGCATTTTCATTTGTTTTTTCCCATCGACAGATTTAATGAGGTCAACACGTTTTACATCAAAGAGATCTTGGATCAACTTGATAAAACCTTGTACACCTCTCAGGTGAATAAAACCAACACAGAACTGGAAACCTTGAAATTGCCTAAAGAAGCTGCTTTTTTCATGGATGAGTGGGGGATCCCTGTTCCTCAGGAATCTATCTTGGTTTCGCCTGGAAAAATTGAAGTGGTCTTTGTCCCCCTGTTAGCCTATGATAAATTTGGAAACCGGGTTGGATTTGGGAAAGGATTTTATGATTTATTTCTGAGCAAACTGAAGCCTGAGGTGATCAAAATCGGAATGAGTTTTTACGAACCCGAGGAGCAGATTGAGCCCGAATCGCACGATATCGGCTTGAATTATTGTATTACTCCCGAAAAAGTTTTTACTTTTTGAACGGATAAACTTACTGCCTTGAAAAAGCCAAAAATTTTTGTACCAGCTGCTCTTTTCGTATTACTGCTTTTCGGTTCATTTCGTGCTGAAGCCCAACAGGGGTATTATAACACCATGGTAGGTGTTAGGGCAGGGACATCATTGGGGGGCTCAGTTAAACGGTTTGTAACTGACCATTCTGCAGTCGAACTTATGGTGTTTAATCGCTGGAAAGGGTGGAATGCAGCTTTGCTTTATGAACGGCACATGGATATCAGGGAATTCCGGGGGATGGAGTGGTATATTGGTGGGGGAGCACATTATGGGATTTGGAAAGAACCCAAAGCCGAGCCGCCTTGGGTTTATAAGGGAACAGAAGATTATAAGGCGTACGGGATTGATTTTATAGTGGGTTTAGAATACAATTTTTACAACACTAATATCTATTTAAGTTTAGATTGGAAACCCGCATATAATTTTGTTGACTTTACAAAGTTATGGGGAGATGAAGCATCCTTCACTTTGAGATATTCCTTTTGAAATTGAAAAACCGGT
>DMSR01000429.1:0-529 GCA_003457145.1 Bacillus sp. (in: firmicutes) | reverse complement strand
TTTTTTGCAGTTGAAAATTATTTTTGAGATTCATCTTTTTTTCAATTTTTCAAAATATTGTTTTGTGAATGTTAAAAAATCCATCGATTACCGTTAATAATTGTTAACATTATCGATTGCGACCAAATAATGTGCTTTTCTCTCCGCCTACACGAAATTTTTACCGCTTTTGAAATTACCGGATAATAAATTTTATTTACAGATCAACTAAACTAAATACCTTATGAGAAAAGCTTTACTCTTTGTTGTTGCGCTTTTCACCATGACCCTCAGCTTCGAGGTGTCGGCGCAACAACGGGTAATTACCGGTACGGTAATTTCCGAGGAAGACGGACTAGGGTTGCCAGGGGCAACGGTTCTCGTCAAGGGTACGACAGTAGGTACTACCACCGATTTGGATGGTAATTACTCTATCAGTGTACCGGCGGGATCTAATGTCTTGATTTTCTCTTTTGTGGGTCTAAAATCCCAGGAAGAGACAATAGGCAACCGATCCGTAGTCAACATCACTCTAACAACTGACGCGTCG
>DMSR01000182.1 GCA_003457145.1 Bacillus sp. (in: firmicutes) | reverse complement strand
CAAATTTGGCTCCACAATTTCTACAGAGGCGATTTCTATGCCTGCACCGGTAACCGATTGGATGAGGTCTGTCAATACACTTTGAGGTTCCTTGTGGGAAACTGTAAGCTCAATGGGTTTTAACAGAATATCCTGATCTTTGAAATCCTGTTTAATCAGTTGCTTAATTTTTTCCGGTTGCTGTTCTCCTGAAAATTTCATGACGATACGTGAGCGGTCGCCAATCGTCTCTCTTAATTCGGCCATAGTCCCAGAAGCAATGAATTCCCCATGATCCATAATGCCAATCCGTTCACACAGATACTCTACTTCCTCCATGTAATGGCTTGTATAGATGACAGTCATCCCATTTTCATTAAGCTTCTTTACCGTCTCCAGAATATGTGAGCGTGATTGAGGATCAATTCCAACGGTAGGTTCATCCATGATCAGCAATTCTGGGTTATGTAAAATTGCTGCGCCGATATTCACCCTTCGCTTCATTCCTCCAGAAAAAGTCTCTACCTTATCACTGGCCCTGTCAGCAAGTCCAATGGTCCCAAGTACCTCTTCGACCCGGGATCGCAAGTGACTTCCCCCCATTCCATACATCCTTCCCCAAAACATAAGATTCTCTCTCGCTGTCATTGTTTGATAAAGGGCGATTTCCTGTGGGACAATCCCAATCAAACCTTGAGCTTTCTTTGGCTGCCGGATCATATTTATTCCCGACACATGAATACTTCCCGAGCTAGGGAGAAAAAGTCCCGAAATCATTTGAATCGTCGTCGTCTTTCCTGCACCGTTTGGCCCAAGCAGACCATATGACTCCCCTTTTTTCACAGAAAAAGAAATGCCTTTTACAGCTTTCAACTCTCTGAAGCTTTTAGTCAACTGTCTTACTGTCAATAAGTCCATCCAACTGACACCTTCTTTCGACCTGGGTAAATTCGGCTATCTTGATTATCTCAGAAATCACCGGCTAAAATTAAAAAGATTCTTAAGATTTAGTGAATTATTCCCGGAGATTCACTGCCTATAAAGATAATATGTTGTCTGGAGGACAGATATCTGCTAATCTATCAGAAAATAAAAAGCTGACTAGAAAAATCGCATGAAACGATCTTTCTAGTCAGCTTCATATTAAGATTGAAATACATTATATTTTCGCGCCATTTCAACCCAGTCATAGCGTTTTTGGGTCTCCAGCTTTTCACCGATTTTCTGGCGGTGGTTTTCGACGGTCTTTACAGAGATATCCAGCCTGTNNAAGGATGAATACTTCCTTCTCCCGCTTTGTTATTGGTAAATCAATTTGATGAAAATTATCCCCTGCCGTATCATTTTCCAAAACATGTGCATCAAATACTTTTTGATTCGCAAGGATTTGGTCAAGGGATTGTACGAGATCATTCCGCTTCAGCTTTTTGATCAAATACCCATCAGCTCCTGCCTCGTATGCTTTTTTTTGATATCCGATATCATCATGCATCGAGAAAATGACTATTTTTGCTTCAGGAAGCATCTTTCGCAGTCTTTCTAACGTTGTCAGACCGTCCAGACCGCCAGGCATCGAGAGATCAAGAAGCACCAGATCAGCCGGGAATTGTTCTGCCAACTTTAAAGCCTCATACCCATCTGAAGCGCATACCTTGGAGTCAATACAGAACGATTGCTGTAAGAGCATACCCAATCCCTCGCGGACAATTTCATGGTCATCGACAATCATTAAATTCATTCTCTTTCTCTCCCTCACTTCTTAATAATGAAACGAACCCTTCCACACGAGTCGGACCACCCTCCTTGCTCATCCACCGGATATCGCCGTCGAGCATCTTGCATCTTTCAAACATGTGTTTAAGCCCGAGTCCTTTCGATTTGCAGTGGCCCGCATTAAACCCGTTGCCATTATCATATAAATGAAAAAATATATATTGATAATAGGTTTTTAAATGAATGGAAATATATGTTGCTTTTCCGTGCCTGATGGCATTGCCGACACTTTCCTGGATCACACGGAAAAGGTGCAGCTCTTTTTCCTGATCAAATAGGTCTTCCTGCTCAATGTCTATTTCTAAAATTATATCGATCTGGTAAAGCTTCATCCAATCCATCACTGCCTCGCGCAGCGATTTTTTCAATCCAAGATGGTAAACGATGTCAGGTCTTAAGCTTTTCGTTAAGTGCTTAATGTCATCCAGGGTCTTTTCCATGACATTTACCATGTTAGATACATGATTCTGGTATTTTTCATCGCTTATGTTTTGCTTAATGACCTCAAGCCCTAAGAAAATACTATATACACTTTGGCCGATGTGATCATGGAGCTCCCTTGCAATCCTTTTCCTTTCTGCCTCTTGTGCTAGCATTGTTTCCTGGACAAGCAATTCGTGAAATTGTGCCCGTTCACTGTTTTCGTTTTTAACAGGCATCCGAATTCGAAGTACATAATATTCCATACCAGAGTGCACTAGTTTTTTTAGTGACATTTCAAATTCTTCAAGTCCTTGATACACTGCTAGGTGTGAATTAAAAAAAGGAATCGGTTCATCTGAAGTTAAAATACAACGATTCTCATCTTCCTCGATCTCCCTCTCCTGACAATATGTACAGTAAGGGACTTTCTCACCAATCTTCCATCCCGTCATGGAAACTGCTTTTTTGTTCAGGTAATGAATCATCCGGTTTTTATCCATCATAATAATGCCCTCTGGCAATAGATCGACGATATCAGCAAAATACTTTTTTTGCATAACCATATTAATCCTCCGCAATTACATCTTATATAAGGATTTCCGCTATTCTTCACTCACCTTAATTTTAACTCTTATCATCATTGGCACAACGGAGTGTTTATTAACATTAAGTGAATAAATTTGCCTATGTTAGATTTGAAAAAGGGCAAAAAAAAACAGGCTGAAAGTAAGCCTGTTTTTCAAGTCTATTCTTTTCTGCACTACTTTAGAGTCGTCAACACTTGTTGAATATCCTCTTTGCTCATTTCAACTCCTTGTGAAACTGTCCTGATTTCTTTTGAAGCCCAGTAATCATAAATTCTCGATAGGTCATTGCGGTCATAAACCTGATTTGCAAAGGTACTGAAGAAATATACCAACAGAACATTCAAAACATTGCCTGGTAGCTTATTCCTTGTAGATAACGATCTTAAAGCAATATTTTCGAGCCCTCGGAGATTGTTATCAGTCAATTTCTGCACCATTTCTTTCGGGGAAGCGGTTTCGCAAAATTGTAGGAGTTCTGGGTCATTTAATCGTTTACTCATTGAAAATTCTCCTAATTTATTATCGATAATTAAATCGTCCTGATTGCACATTCCAAAAGTTCAATATCCCTTGATATTTCTTTCCTTACCATGGCATCTGTACAACGCTTATATTCCTTATACAGCCGTCCTAGTTCCTGTTGAAAGATAAAATGCTCAAAGTTGTTTTCCATAATCGCCCTCATTACTTAAAACTGTTGTACCAATATCTTCCCATTTACTCTTTACTTCAAACGCCTAAATATTTAGGGAGGGAGGTCACTATCCTACAATACCATTTTGCCTATCTATTTCGAAAGAGGGAAATAGCTTCATTTAAGCATTGATATTCACTGATTTCCCCATAGGATTACCCTGCTCAGTTATTACTTTTGCTTCATAAGCATGATTTTGCTTACTGCCAACCTATGCTGAATGTGAAACAAATTCTCTATAGCTC
>DMSR01000096.1:638-3290 GCA_003457145.1 Bacillus sp. (in: firmicutes) | reverse complement strand
TGATTCCCATGCTTTCAATATGCTGTTTCGCTTTTTCATCCCCAAGTTTATAAATCATTTCATATGTCTGTACTAGCAGACTGTCCAAAGCGTCATTTTCCCTATCGTAGTGATATTGAACATAAGGTACATGGGCTCTCATGAAGTTTTGCCAGCCAGTTGAATAGCTTTGATCAAATATTTCTCTTAAGCTGGTTATTTCTTCATCTGTTGCTTCGACTTTAAAGTTCCAGGGAGAGGCTGTTGATACGCTTGAAATCTCTCCCTCGCTAATGTTGATATAATAAGTTTTTTTCGCCTGCGTCATGTGGCTCACCTCATGGATATCGTTCCCTGCCAGGATATTTCTTTATACTGCAAATAGTTAAATAAAATAATTTTTCAGCCCGACTTCATTACCAATAAAGATTTTATTATGGTAAAATGGTAACCATATATAGAGTAAAACACAGTCGTTCTCCAGGAAAATACTTCAATAATAAGGCATAAATTTTCCTTTGGAGGGTATTTAATAAATATAACATCAATGGATTATAGACTTTTAGGATGCGAGGTGAAATGAATTGAAACTTATTGATGAGCTATACGAATTGTATCGAAACAAATTGACCGGTGATGAAGAGGATATTGATATGCTGGCTTTTGCCTTTCTTGAAGAAATGAGTCGTGAGGACCTTCTTAAAATCATACAGGACCTTGATAAGCAAGAGCTATATGATCTAATGGGACATTATTTAATCGAGAGCTTAAAAGGGAAGTTTGCCCAGGACGAATTTGGGGCGCGCTCAGTCAACTCATATCCCTCACGAAATATCCATTAACATATCTATACTGGATAATACATATATAACCGGCTTAATGCCGGTTTTTTCTTGCAAAAAAAAATGGCCAATCAACTGGCCATTTTTTCATTATCCTAGATAAGCCTTGAACATCCACATATGCTTCCTAAGGCTCTTTTTAACGCCTAGAAGCATATCAGCTGTCCCTTCGTCTTCTGCCTTTTCAGCAAGTTCGATTGCCTCCTGAAGCTCGTCCACAATCTTCGAAAAGTCATCATACAATTGGCGCACCATATCCTCTTCCTTCTCAGAACCTGATGCCTCTTCGATTGTAGATGTCTCCAGGCACTCCTTCAATGTTGCTACAGGCTGTCCATCAAGTGCCAGAATTCTTTCAGCAAACTCGTCAATAATCACGCTTGCTTCGTTATATAGCTCTTCAAATTTTGAATGAAGTGTAAAGAAGTGGCGTCCTTTTACGTACCAGTGATAATTATGAAGCTTTGTGTAGAGAACCGTCCAGTTTGCTACTTGCTGGTTAACTGCTTGATTCAATTCATTATTTGCCAAATTTTTCACCCTCCTCATATTGTACATTCCCTTGCCTCTAAGCTTGAAAACATATTAACAGCAACTTTTTTCCTATCGCAGAAAAGTTCATGCTACAATAATTTTGATGCAAAGGAGGTATTTTTATGTATACAGTTTTAATTATCTCAATCATTATCGTTATCCTGGTCTTGGTGTTAAGTGTTGTCACTACTTCCAAAGCATATCAATATAAACATACCGTCGATCCATTGAACAGCAATCCTGATCATCTTGAATCCCAACTAACAGAGGAATATAAACGGCATGATGAGAAGAAAAAATAAAAGGAGCTCGTTGCTCCTTTTATTTTTAGTATGATTCTGTTTTAGACTCCACATGTATTATATGCTATGTTTGTCTAATAGAAAGGAGGCATAACCATGCTAAAGAAAGCTTTAATTGGAGTAATCCGCTTTTATCAGATTGTCATCTCGCCATTAAAACCACCTACCTGCAGGTTCTATCCGACTTGCTCCCATTATGGCATTGAATCGATAAAAAGATTTGGACCTTTCAAAGGAGGATGGCTGACGATTGTCCGCATCGTTAAATGCCAGCCATTTCATCCCGGCGGAATGGATCCGGTGCCTGAGGAGTGGCCTTCAAAAAAGAAAGTTAAGCCTCATACCCATTGATGATTTTATCCAGCCTGCCAGTTTCAGGATCTATGACAAGACCATGAACTGGTACATCAGCAGGCATCAATGGATGCTTTTTAACTATTTCAACACTGTGGGCTACACTGTCACTTACATTTTCAAAGCCACGAAGCCATTCATTTACATCTATTCCTNNTGAATAACTAAGTGTATCAAATGTTCCCTGGGAAACTCCGCGTTTTTTCATTTCCTCAACAACCACACCTGGCTGCATCCCGCTCATTCCACAATCATAGTGGCCGATAATAAATACTTCTTCAGCCTTAAGCTGATAGACTGCTACAAGCAGGCTCCTCATGATACTTCCAAATGGATGCATGATCAGCGCACCAGCATTTTTAACAATCTTCACATCACCGTTCCTAATATTCATTGCCTTAGGAAGCAGTTCGACGAGTCTCGTGTCCATGCATGTTAAAATGACCATCCGTTTATTCGGAAATTTTGTTGTTTTGAATTCTTCATATTTCTTCTCAGCTACGAATTGTTGATTATGGTTCAGAATTTCATCAAGAATTTTCATTTTTATTTCTCCTTTACAATCTTTTATCCTGTTTATACCGGGCTTTACATACGGATAAATAATATTAAATTTAAACAGGCGGGACGCTGCAATTGGC
>DMSR01000096.1:0-539 GCA_003457145.1 Bacillus sp. (in: firmicutes) | reverse complement strand
GAACAAATATACTAATATTACTTGTAAATATTTTATAAATCGTAATGAGTACGGTTTAAGTATTATAAGGGGGCATTCAAAAATGAAGAGTAAGGCTTTTATATTTTCGATATTGTTTATGATAACTGTGATTATTAGCGGATGTGGCCAAGAGCCGAAAGAAATCGCTAAAGATAATGAAGACCTGTTTCAGGTGTATACTACCGTCTATCCGCTTCAATATTTCACACAACAAATNNGGCGGCGAGTATGTAAATGTTGAAACAATCTACCCTCCTGGAGCAGATGAACATACGTTTGAACCATCTCAAAAAGATATGATAGCTCTTGCGGATGCTGATTTATTTTTATATATGGGACTAGGCCTGGAAGGGTTTGTTGATAAAGCCAGCAAAACCCTCGAGAACGAGAATGTAGTCATGGTGCCAGTCGGGGAGAAACTGCAGTTCACTGAAAATCAATCCCATGATGACGAGGAAGCTGCTCATGACGAAGAAGCTGCTCATGACGAAGAAGCCGCTCATGACGAGGAGGCCGCT
>DMSR01000329.1 GCA_003457145.1 Bacillus sp. (in: firmicutes) | reverse complement strand
GCTCAGGATTGGTAGGGGTTTTCCAGGCGCTGCATCATGTCCACCAGAAACGCGCGCACCAAATGCACACATCCACACTCCCAATACGATGAATACTAACCCGATATAGAAGATCGGCGAAGCAGCCATCGGCGGATAAAACGTATACATCACAGACGCTTCATTCATAAGGATAGGGATGACTGCCAGGACAAAGCCGAAGATCTTCAGCCAAAAGCCGATCCACGCCATCTTCCTGACCTTAGGCAGCAGTCCGCCCAGCGTATGGGAAAGTCCTGCATAAAAGTAACCAATTGTAAAGAAAGCGGACAGAACAACAACCAGCAGAAGGCCATGTGCAGTCAGGATCTGATAATAGTTGAGCCAGACCGGAAGCTCCAGCATCCCTGCCCTGTTCAATCCTTGAAGTAAGCCCAGCAGTCCGCCTAGAAGGATGGCGAGGAAGGCAACGGATAAATATGATTTCGTTAATCTTGCATCCTCAAGGCTAATGCCTAGCGCTTTAGTTGTTTTTTCTTTTAAAACTTGTGTATTCATTGTTTGTCTTAGATTTGTCTCCACTTGTTACTCCCCCCTTTATTTTACCGTAATCGTCGTGCCCATCAGCTGATGGCCCGCACCGCAGTATTCATTGCAAAGAACTAGGTATTCACCAGGTTCATCAAATTTCTGAGAGATTTTTTGAATATAACCAGGTACAACCATAGCGTTCAAGTTTGTATTAGCTACCTGAAATCCGTGAACCACATCTTTTGAAGTTAATGTGAAATGGACGGTTGAACCGGCCGGTACTTCGATTGCATTTGGAGTAAAACTGAATACCTGGAGAGTCATGACGACTTCATATTCTTTTTCGCCGATTTTCTTAATTCCTGGCTTGTCAAATGGTGCTGTTTCATCTACTTTCTGAGGATCAATTCGTTCTCCATGGCTCGGTGGCCCCATTTCCAGTGCAAAAGTCTGATAACCAGTAATGAGCATAAAACCGATTATCATCCCAAAACTTAACGCCAGCCAAATCTTTTCAGATCGATGCATCATCCTTTTCCCCTCCTATAACCTGGCCATATAAAGGCCGTATACAATTAAATACGTTACAAAGATTCCTAATCCAACAACAGTTAAAGAAAAAATGGTTCCCTTTATGGAGTCATGTTCCTTGGCTGCCTTTCCCTGGTTAGCTTTCCTCATTTCCATCTTCCATCAGCCCCCTTACTCTTTTCTTACTTACATCATAATTGAGAACTGTTTTCACAATAGTGAGGCGTATCACACCTAATTCACATGTTTTTTCTAGAAAAAAATACCTGTACTCCTATAAAAAGGCTGTCATATCAATGGTTTATCTATTAATTGATAATTCTGTTTACTTTTTATCGTTCACAAAATGTTCACTTTTAAAGATGAGTGATTTCTGCATTTTTCCATCCTGTCACTGCTACTGGTTTTTTACAAAAAAAACACAACAAGCGGGTTTATCAGCCTGTTGTGCTTCGTTAAATTTTTAGGTATGTTACACGGGACTATACATATCATGTTTCTTTAAAACACGAGTATTGGATACTGCAGATTACACTTATACTCTTTAGTTTTTCTGAAGTTGTACCTGAGTTAAACCACCGTACTGACTTCCATTCAATCCTCCATTTTCACGATAAAGCCTCTATCTTTAAGGACCTTATATAGCTGATCGATATGATCATGATTTTTTGTTTCAACTGAAATTTCAAGTTGGGCATATCCCGGATAGATGTGTTTGCCCACGTGTTGGAGATTGACAAATTGTATATTCGCATCCAATTCGGTTGCCAAGCTTAAAACTTTTTCAAGTTCACCTGGCTTATCTTTTAAAGTAACCGTAAAATGAGCAAATCTTCCGGATTCAACTAATCCGCGTTCAATGATTCGCGAGATGAAATTCACATCTACATTGCCGCCACTCAAGACAACGGCAATTTTCTTTTCTCTCAGCTTTATTTTTTCATAGAGCAGCGCAGCAAGCGGGCTGGCACCGGAACCCTCGACCAATAGTTTATTCCTCTCCAAAACCATCAGCATTGTCCGGGCGATTTCCATTTCATCTACACAGAAAATATCATCTACATATTCTTTTATAATCTCAAAAGTTCTTAGTCCTGGCTTTTGCACCGCAATTCCATCAGCCATCGTTGGAGCTGCCTGAACCATCACAGGTTTCTGCTCCACTAAAGACTGCTTCATACTCGGGCAGGCAAGTGTTTGGACTCCGTATACAGATATATTGGGATTTCTTTCTTTAACAGCCATGGCAACCCCAGCAATTAGCCCGCCTCCGCCAACTGGACAAATAATCGCATCTGCGTCTGGAAGCTGGTCCAGGATTTCCAATCCCACAGTACCCTGTCCAGCAATGACAGCTTCATCATCAAATGCATGAATGAACGTTGCGCCAAGTCGGTCCTTCAGCTCCAATGCATAGGAAAGAGCGTCATCAAAAACAGAGCCTTCCAATATGACCTCCGCTCCATATTGTCTGGTTGCAAGAACCTTGCTGAGCGGTGCACCCTTTGGCATAACAATCGTACATGGAATGCCGAGCATTTGGCTTGAATAAGCTACACCTTGTGCATGATTTCCAGCACT
>DMSR01000491.1 GCA_003457145.1 Bacillus sp. (in: firmicutes) | reverse complement strand
ATTGATCAAGATAATACCGGCATGTATACACATTAGACTGCACTTTACGTAAAGAGTGCAGCTGACGGCTGGGTATTTCTTACGAATGATAGGTCGCTGTTTTTTATAAACGGCGATGACATATGAAAAAAGTCTTAAAAAATGATTGTTGGTTCTATCTTCTCTAGCAAAGTCATAACCTTTACTAGACTTGCGCGAGAGAGGTGAAACAATGAGACTTAGTAAACGATCTGGAATAATTGTAGCTGTCCAGGGGACTCATTTGGTAAAAATAGCACTTGTATTCGTGTTTTTTCTCTTTGGAATTTTTTCTATTAGCGGAATCATGACTACGCTCCGGCCAGAATACCGTATTGCATCTGATTCAGTAAATCATGCAGCAGCAAATGTAAACGGGCAGTTGTTATACAGACTGATGGCGTGGGAAAATCACCAGTTACTGCAGGCGCTGCCTGAGGTGAAGGAAACTCCGAAGTTGACTCATTTAATGTTTAAGCTATCTACCAATATTAACTTTGATGACCCAAGAAGCCTGCTAGGGCGAGAATTGCCTGGATTTTCTTTGTTTGATGGAAAAATCCTGGTAGCCGGGGAAGGAACCAATTACACAAATATGCCAATGGAATCGGCTCCGCCAATTGAAATATTAAAAACGGAACAGGATGCTGCTTTGCAAAACACCGATGATCTTGGACAAGCGAGNNCCCGCCCTTGACAACTGGCGACAGGAAAGCAGTTTATATTTATTTTACACATACACGGGAATCCTACCTCCCTTATTTGAAAGGAGTCACCGATCCAAATAAAGCCTATCATTCTCAGGTGAATGTGACGAGGATCGGTGATCAGCTGAAAGATAGTCTTGAAAGACGCGGGATCGGAACAACGGTGGACAAAACCGATGTAATGGCAAATTTAAGCAAAAAAGGGCTTGGTTTTGGTAAAGCTTATCAGGAATCCAGGCCGGTCGTGCAAGCCGCAATGACCGGAGACAGGGACCTGCAATATTTTATCGATATCCATCGAGATGGTTACCGTAAGGACAAAACAACAATCCAATTAAATGGGCAATCATATGCAAAACTCGCATTTGTTATTGGCGGAAATAACGCTAATTATGAAAATAATTTAGCGCTGGCCAGAAAACTGCATACTCTTCTGGATAAAAAATATGGTCCGGGTTTAAGCAGGGGGATTATTGAAAAAAAAGGTGCAGCCACAAATGGGAAGTTCAATCAGGATTTATCACAGAATGCCCTTTTAATAGAATTCGGAGGGGTGGACAATACATTTGAGGAGTTGAACCGTTCCGCAGATGCACTTGCAGATGTATTCAGCGAGTTCTACTGGCAGGCGGAGAAAGTCGGAGCTCCAGCACAGCAGCCTCCTGATAAGAAATAAAATTTGGCTAGGTGATATTGATGAAAATGTTTATGCTGAAGAGCTTTGCGCTAGCTTCCTTAATGTTTATCTCTGTACTATTCGGTATGCAGCAGGCAAATGAAGGGATTCATAAAATGAAGGGATACGATGACCCGGTATTTAAAAGTGCTTTTAAGATCCAGGAAGATAAAGATGGGAAGTTCAAGAGTGCTATTTTAGGCAATGATGTGACCAGCCATGACCTTGACCAAAAGCGAAAACAATTAGAGGAAATGAAGGCTTTTAATTTTTTCTCTACAATTGGCAAGAAGCTTGCAGGTGGAATCTCTATGGCAGTGGAAAAAACGATAGATTTGATAACGGATAAAGGGGCAGGGGAGTAGCGGGCTAAAATGCCCGCTGTTTTTTTGATCGTATCATTTACTATGAATGATTTTAATTAAGGAGCGTGTTTACCAAGCATTATAAATAAGCTGAATCCACTATGCTTTTCGTTTTTCATTGAATCTTGATATTCCTGCTGATATAATCAAAAATAGTGTACATGCGCGAGTATAGTAGGAGTGAACGCAATGAACAGAGAAGAAAGACTTAAAAGACAAAGCAAAATACGGAATTTTTCGATCATCGCCCATATTGACCATGGTAAATCTACCTTGGCAGACAGGATCCTTGAGAAGACGAATGCATTGACTGCACGTGAAATGAAGGATCAGCTTTTGGATTCGATGGATCTAGAGCGTGAGCGCGGAATTACGATTAAATTGAATTCTGTCCAATTGAAATATAAGGCGAAAGATGGAGAAATCTATACGTTTCATTTGATTGATACTCCTGGACACGTCGATTTCACATATGAGGTATCAAGAAGCCTAGCTGCCTGTGAAGGTGCGGTTCTAGTGGTTGATGCCGCACAGGGGATAGAAGCGCAGACTTTGGCTAACGTGTACCTGGCCATTGATAACAATCTTGAAATTGTGCCAGTTATCAATAAGATTGATTTGCCTAGCGCTGATCCTGAACGGGTCAGGAATGAAATTGAAGAGGTCATCGGCCTGGATGCTTCAGAGGCCGTTCTTGCTTCTGCGAAAGCGGGAATTGGCATTGAAGATATTCTCGAACAAATTGTCGAAAAGGTACCAGCACCCCAAGGTGACCCAGAAGCACCTTTGAAAGCATTGATATTTGATTCATTGTACGATGCGTATCGGGGAGTAGTAGCTTACATTCGTGTGGTTGATGGTTCAGTCAAGGTCGGAGACAAAATCAAGATGATGGCGACTGGCAAAGAATTTGAAGTGACAGAGGTTGGAGTTTTTACTCCAAAAGCGATCCCTTCAGATGAATTATCTTCAGGTGATGTAGGATTTTTAGCTGCAGCAATCAAAAATGTTGGGGATACTCGTGTTGGTGATACGATCACTAATGCGAAAAAAGGGGCAACTGAGCCGCTTCCTGGTTATCGCCGCCTAAACCCGATGGTATACTGCGGTTTATATCCGATTGACTCTGCTAAATTCAATGACTTAAGAGAAGCACTTGAAAAACTTGAGCTTAACGATTCAGCTCTTCAATTCGAGCCGGAAAGTTCCCAGGCTTTAGGTTTTGGGTTCCGTTGCGGATTCCTCGGACTTCTTCATATGGAGATCATCCAGGAGCGTATTGAGCGTGAATTCAAAATCGATTTAATTACTACTGCACCAAGTGTTATCTATGATGTAATCCTGACTGATGGCAGTGAGGTCAAAGTCGATAATCCGTCAAACATGCCGGATCCGCAAAAAATCGACCGTGTTGAAGAGCCTTATGTAAAAGCAACTATGATGGCACCGAATGAGTATGTTGGCGCAATCATGGAGCTATGCCAGGATAAACGCGGCATTTTTGTCGATATGCAATATATGGATGAGACGCGCGTGAATATAGTTTACGAAATTCCTTTATCAGAAATTGTTTACGATTTCTTTGACCAGCTGAAATCAGGCACGAAAGGATATGCCTCATTTGACTATGAATTAATTGGCTATAAACAATCAAAGCTGGTTAAGATGGACATTCTTTTGAATGCTGAAAAGGTTGATGCCCTCAGCTTCATCGTCCATAATGACTTTGCCTATGAACGCGGGAAGATCATCGTTGAAAAGTTGAAGGACTTAATTCCCCGCCAGCATTTTGAGGTTCCAATCCAGGCTGCAATCGGCCAAAAAATTGTTGCTCGTTCGACGATCAAGGCAATGCGCAAAAACGTCCTGGCGAAATGCTACGGTGGAGATATTTC
>DMSR01000149.1 GCA_003457145.1 Bacillus sp. (in: firmicutes) | reverse complement strand
AATCGAAGACTTCCTAGCCAGATATAAAAAAGAGATTCTTTCAGGAAAAGAACACAAAAAACTAAGCAAACTTTTAGCCAAAAACGATGTGCCTATTGGTTCCCATCTCGACCAATTCAAGATAGATCCATCCCAATATCTCACAGGAGTTCAATGCCCAACGTGCTCACTTTATGCCATGGAACGCTACTCCGGCACATGGAACTGCAAGCACTGCGACACCATCTCGAAGGACGCACATAAACAAGCACTCGAAGACTATTTCCTGCTAATCAGCCCTACCATTACTAACAAGCAATTCCGGGTTCTCACCCATATTGATTCACCTAAGCTCGCAACAAAGCTTCTAGTGAATTTGAATCTACCCTCTCAAGGAACAACGAAAAATAGAATCTATACATCCACATAAAAAATCCCCCGCCAAGACCCGACGGAGGATTCCATAACCATTATAAAGTCAACTTCGACCGCAAATAAGCGTCGATGAACATATCAATATCTCCGTCCATAACTGCCTGAACATTCCCAGATTCCGCAGCAGTACGGTGATCCTTCACCATTGAATAGGGATGGAATACATAGGAGCGGATTTGGCTGCCCCAGCCAATCTCCTTTTGCTCTCCGCGAATTTCATCTAGTTCAGCTTGCTGCTGCTCGATTTCACGCTGGTAAAGCTTAGCTTTTAGCATCTTCATCGACGTTTCACGGTTCTTGATCTGTGAACGTTCTGCCTGTGATGATACAACCACACCAGTTGGCAAGTGCGTGATGCGGACAGCTGAGTCAGTCGTATTGATATGCTGACCGCCAGCACCGCTCGCACGGTACGTATCGATTTTCAAGTCTTCCGTTCGGATGTCAATTTCAATTTCGTTGTTGAACTCAGGCATGACCTCACAGGATACGAAAGAGGTATGACGGCGGCCAGATGAATCAAACGGAGAAATGCGCACCAGTCGGTGAACCCCTTTTTCCGCCTTCAAATAACCGTAAGCATTATGACCCTTGATAGCGAGCGTCACACTTTTGATTCCCGCCTCGTCACCCGGAAGGTAATCTAGCGTCTCAACCTTGAAGCCGCGCTTTTCCGCCCAGCGCGTGTACATTCTCAGGAGCATCGAACCCCAGTCCTGCGACTCCGTACCGCCTGCACCCGGATGCAGTTCAAGAATCGCATTATTCTTATCAAATTCCTCACTTAGAAGCAGCTGGAGCTCAAACTCACTCATACGCTTAATGAACTCGCCAAGCTCCTTCTCAAGATCTGCCTGAAGCTCTGCATCGCTTTCTTCTCGTATAAGCTCAAACGTTAAATCCAGATTCTCATACATCTCAAATAGCTCATAAAACACATGGACCTGTTCCTTCAGCCCATTCGCCTCATTGATGACAACCTGCGCCTTTTGCTGGTCATCCCAAAAATCCGGCGCCAGCATGCCCTCTTCCAGCTCAGCTATCCGCGCTTCCTTGTTCTCGAGGTCAAAGAGACCCCCTAAAGTCCGCTAATTTCTTAGCTGATTTCTCAAGCTCATTCCTGATATCTGCTAATTCCATTTCGTCACCTCATAAGAAAGTTATTATCTATTATATCTTTTTTGAAGAATTATTTCACACCTACAGCAAACCACTAATTGCCGTTGCCTTTACCGACTAACAATAGCGACAGGAGTAACTAGACATCTTCTCTCGCACTTTTCAAATCGTTCCCTTTGGAAAAATTCAATAAAACTCCCAAAGCCTTTTTGCTTTTGCAAGTAAACGGAACAAAAATTATCAAAGGATCCTACAAAAAGAAAACCAGCGGATCGTCCGCCGGCTTTCTAACAGGGCCTATCCCCCATCAAAGTATGCTTTTCCCTAATGGGTGACCGTCCTCAAACATTTTAAAGCTTTACACCACCAGGGGATCGTCCTCAAACAGTAAAGCACCACCAGAGGCCTGACCCCTATACTTTAACGCTTTATACAACCAGAGGCCTGCCCCCGATACTTTAACGCTTTACTCCATAAGGGGCCTGACCCCATAACTTTAACGCTTTCCTACACCGGGGATCTGCCCCCCACTATCGGTTCTAAATTTATTCAGCTTTGCCGCAGCAGTTCTTATATTTCTTGCCGCTGCCGCAGATGCATGGGTCGTTGCGGCCGATGTCCATTTGTTTGACGACTGGCTTTTTCTTGACTTTGCCGCCTTCGCCTTCTTTTGGATTGACTGCGTGGCCTTTGGCAACTTCCTGGCGTTCGAGGTTGCTGCGGATTTCGGCTTTCATGATGTATTTAGCGACGTCTTCTTCGATGGACAGGATCATGTTTTCGAACATCGCGAAGCCTTCATGCTGGTATTCACGAAGCGGGTCGATCTGTCCGTATGCACGAAGATGGATTCCCTGGCGAAGCTGGTCCATCTGGTCGATGTGGTCCATCCATTTTGAGTCAACGGAGCGAAGCACAATTACTTTTTCGAATTCGCGCATTTGTTCGTCAGTCAGCTGCTCTTCTTTTTCATCATAGCGCACTTTCACTTTAGCAAGGATTGCTTCAACGATTTCATCCTGCTCCTTGCCGCGGATGTCTTCGATAGTTACGTCGCCTTCATGAAGAAGGTTGCCGTTTACGTAATCGATGATGCTGTCAAGCTCCCACTTGTCCATATCCTCGCCTGCAGGTGTATGGGCTGCGACGTTGCGTTCCAATGAGGCCTTAATCATCTTTTCAACGATGGCGCGCAGGTTCTCCGCTTCAAGAACTTCATCACGCTGCTTATAGATGATTTCGCGCTGCTGGCGCAGTACGTCATCATACTGAAGCAATTGCTTACGGGCATCGAAGTTATTGCCCTCCACACGCTTTTGTGCTGATTCTACCGCTTTTGAAACCATTTTGCTCTGGATTGGCTGCGAATCGTCCATGCCAAGCCGCTCCATCATTGTTTTCATATTGTCAGAGCCGAAGCGGCGCATCAATTCATCTTCCATCGAAAGATAGAACTGTGTGACACCTGGGTCTCCCTGACGTCCGGAACGTCCGCGGAGCTGGTTATCAATCCGTCGGCTCTCGTGGCGCTCTGTACCGACAACGGCAAGGCCGCCAACTTCCTTAACGCCTTCGCCTAGCTTGATATCCGTACCACGGCCGGCCATGTTCGTCGCGATGGTTACCGCGCCTTTTTGCCCGGCTTCAGCGATGATTTCAGCTTCGCGCTCATGGTTTTTTGCGTTCAATATATTATGTTTAATCCCTTTTCTCGTTAAAAAACCAGAGATTATTTCAGATGTTTCAATTGCGACGGTACCGACAAGGACTGGCTGGCCGGCACGATTGCGTTCGGCAATGTCCTCAGCTACAGCACGGAACTTGCCTTCCATGCTCGCATAAATTAAATCCGGACGGTCGTCACGGACGATCGGACGGTTCGTCGGGATGACAACAACGTTCATATTGTAAATGTTCCGGAATTCCTCTTCCTCTGTCTTCGCTGTACCGGTCATACCGGAAAGCTTTTCGTACATACGGAAGTAGTTCTGGAACGTGATTGTTGCAAGCGTCATGCTTTCATTCTGGATATCCAGTCCTTCTTTTGCCTCGATTGCCTGGTGCAGTCCTTCACTGTAACGGCGGCCCTTCATCAGACGCCCAGTGAATTGGTCAACAATGACAATCTCGCCGTCCTGAACGACGTAATCCACATCGAGATGCATGCTCGCTTGTGCTTTCATTGCCTGGTTGATATGGTGAAGAAGCGTTACATGGTTGATATCAAACAGGTTCTCGATTCCAAAAGCACGCTCAGACTTGGTAATCCCCTCTTCAGTCAGCTGTACACCCTTCGTTTTTTCATCGTAAGTGTAATCCTCTTCGCGCTTCAATGTCCGTACAAAGGCATTTGCCTGGATATATAAAGCGGCAGATTTCTGCGCAGAACCGGAAATGATCAGCGGCGTACGCGCTTCATCAATCAAGATGGAGTCAACTTCATCAATTACACAGAAGTGCAGCGGACGCTGTACCTTTTGGCCAGACCACCGCCCTGCTCGGTCACGCAAATAGTCAAAGCCGAATTCATTATTTGTACCATAAGTAATGTCAGCACGGTACGCTTCTTGTTTTTCTTCCTTTGTCATACTGTTCAGGTTCAAGCCGACAGAAAGGCCGAGGAATTCATAAAGCTGGCCCATTTCCGTGGCGTCACGGCTTGCAAGGTATTCGTTGACAGTAATAACGTGGACACCCCTGCCAGTCAGCGCATTCAGGTAAACTGGCATCGTTGCCGTCAATGTTTTACCTTCACCGGTTTTCATCTCGGAGATGTTCCCTTCATGAAGGGCAACACCACCCATGAGCTGGACTTTATACGGATAAAGACCGAGTACACGACGCGCGCCTTCACGGACTACTGCAAAAGCTTCAACTAAAAGATCATCAGCTGATTCGCCTTTTTGGTAACGGGCCTTAAACTCTTCCGTTTTTTCCTTCAGCTGCTCGTCCGAGAGTTTTTCGGTTTGTTCTGCCAACGCATCGATTTGATCCGCCATTTTTGTCAGCCTTTTGATATCGCGTTTATTCTGGTCGAAAATCTTCGTTAAAATCCCCATAAAGACGCTCCTTTTATCTATTGAATCTCGATGTTTAGATTTACATTCGTTTTTTAAAAATTCACCAAAGAAAAAAGATTCGCTTTAAGTGCACCGAATCCCTTTTAGAAAAATTCGATTTATTCCTCTTCTATCTTACCACTTACGCAGGGGGGTGACAACTGATGCAGAGTGGTGCCGAATTTTCATCAGAGTCGACAAAATCCTGTGGGAAATGTCGCTTTTCAGCGATTGAAACTGAATTTTGCCACCTAAAAGTCGATTGTGTATAAACGATACCGTTTCATGCTTAAAAACAATTCTGTCAATTAGCTAAAAATGAGATTCGACGCATTTATAATAGTTTTCAATTTTATAATATTAGTTACATATTTATGCAATATCGCATTATTTGGATATTCACCTTTTACACAGTATAAACCCTTTAAAATAAAGGGTTTTTTCTATTTATAGTCGGTTCTGTGAATTATTTGTTAAATATAAACTTCTGGAATTTTATTCACAAAATGTACATTGGAAATGAATGAAGTTTGTTGGATACTTTGTAGTAGGGAAGATTCAAACAAAACATAAAAAGCCGACCTAGGTGAAAGGGGATGAGCACGGTGGGCTTCTGGAAAAAGAGAAAGAGAAAGACACAAACAGAAGAGGTCGAAGAGACTGAGAAAAAGCCCGGATTGATCCGAAGGCTCTGGAGAAAGTTTAGAGGGATAGATTGGAAGAATCCACTGAATCGGTGGCGGGCATTATTTGTAGTGTTATTTTTATCTGTCGCGATGGCAGGAACTGTGTACGGAGCGATTGCATTCACTTCTACCCCGACTTTCTGCGCCACGTGCCACGAGATGGCTCCGGAATTCGTTACTTTTAAAGCTAGTGCCCATAGTGAAATCAAGTGTACACAGTGCCATATTGAGCCCGGTGTAGTCAATACACTGACGCATAAGGTTCATTCACTTAAAGAAGTGTACTACCACGTTGTCGGCCCTCCTGACCCAATTGTTCAAACAGTACCGGTCATGAATGTCAACTGTGTGCAGTGCCACTCGGAGAACCGGCTTGTAACCGCAACCGGCGACCTGATCGTCAACCATGAAGGACATATAAAGGAAGACATACCTTGTATTACCTGCCACAGCGGTGTCGCCCACGCCAAAGTCGTTGAGCGAGGGTTGAACACACAGAAAGACCTGGATTTTTGGACGAAGGAAAACGCTGATAAACTGGTAACCAACGAATATATGAGACCGAACATGGGAACGTGCATCGACTGTCACGACAAGGTCAACAAAGGCGAGCGCCCATGGACAGATATGCAATATAGTCTGCCAGAGAATACACACGGCAAGGAAACTAAAGAAGGCGAAGGAACCGAGGACGGTCACGCCGAAGCAGCCACTTTAGAAGTTGCCTCATTAACTCCTGAACAACAAAAGGAGCATGAAGACAAAATAAGCCAGGACATCATCCTTCAAGCCATCGGCAAACAGAAAAAAGACGTTAAAATCTCAATGGAATGCTTCACATGCCATCAGGAAGTCAGCGTCCCTAAGAACCATGATATCAAGCAATGGAATCAGAACCACGGCGGCTATGCAATCGATGAGCTCAATAAATGCCTTGATTGCCACAATGACACGAAATGGATCAAGAAGATACCAAAGCAGGATATTCTAAGTTTAATAGATGCTGGCGCATCAAAGCCGAAGTATATTCCTAACATTACGGTTGTAAAAGAAGACTCACGCGAAAGCAATTTCTGCAGCACCTGTCACGGTGAGAGACCACCTGGACACCAGGACAGCGATACTTGGCTGACCGCACACGCACCGCTGGCTAAGACGAATGAACAAAAAGCCGAATGCTATGTGTGCCACGACAGGACCAAGCCACTTCCTGAAGAGAAAATAAAAGCACCAACAGACGTTTATTGTGAATACTGCCACCGTACCGGATTCAAGGATGAAAAGAAGAAAAAATAGCATGAACTAATAAAAGCGCAAGCGCCTTGTTCAGCCCCGACAAGCGCTGGAGGGCCGACTAGTGAAGTCGTTCTTTGACTTCATTGGGCGGACCGAAGCGACTCGAGGGGCTAGGCGCTGGAGCTAGACAGTATTCAAAGTACAAAAAGTTATACTTTATTATCTTATAAGAAAAGCGCAAGCGCCTTG
>DMSR01000550.1 GCA_003457145.1 Bacillus sp. (in: firmicutes) | reverse complement strand
CCTGACGCGTTTGATTTCAAAAACAGGAGTGTTTTCCGCCACCTTTAGACGTTCGGCGATTTCCTTTCCTGAAGGTATGATTTCAAATGAGATCAGCTTGCTGCCTGGAGTAAATCCGCGCTCACGCATGTCTTCGGTAAAACTTGTCAGACCTTGCAGCCGCTGTTCGACTTTCTTTTTATTAACAAATGTTCCTTTTCCTTTTTGGCGATACAGGTAACCGTCGTTTACAAGGTTGGTCAGCGCCTGCCGGATTGTCATCCTGCTGATTTGAAACATATCAGCATATACACGTTCTGATGGAATGGTTTCATCAGGCTGCAGCTCTCCGTTTTCAATTTGGGCCTTGATATACTCTTCGAGCTGGTGATAGATAGGAATTGGTGAATTTTTATCGATCATTGGCCATTCTCCTGACTGCATACAGAATTTCCTGAATTAATTAATTAATGCCCTTACCTTCTAAGGGACTCTACAGTAATTTTAATGCTTCTTCATCCGCGAAAATAGTGACATTTCCATGTTCCTGCAGTATTGAAGCAGGGAAGTCCTCACTGATTTCTCCGTTCATCAAGCGGAGTAGCGCCTGTGCCTTGGACGCTCCAGAAACCAGCAGGAAGATTTCCTTGCTTGCCATAATAGAAGAAATACCCATCGTGATTGCCTGGGTCGGAACATCTTCAAGGGATTCGAAAAATCTTGAATTTGCCTTGCGTGTGCTGTCTGAGAGGTTAATGATATGTGTCCGGCTTGTAAAGGCTGTCCCTGGTTCATTAAAGCCGATATGTCCATTCTGTCCGATCCCGAGAATCTGAAGGTCTACACCGCCATGCTCCTGGATGAATCGCTCATAGCGTGTGCATTCAGCTCCAAGGTCTTTTGCGGTACCATCAGGGATGTGGGTTTGTTCTAATGGAATATCGATATGATTAAACAAATTTTCACACATGAAATAGTGATAGCTTTGAGGATCTTTTTTTGGTATTCCGATATACTCGTCCAAGTTGAAAGTATTGATTTTCTTATAGGACGTACGATTTTCATCGTGATCTTGAATGAGCTTTTTATAGACAAGAGTTGGAGTGCTCCCGGTTGCAAGACCAAGGTTAAGGCTTGGATTCGACGTAATCCTCGAGATGATTTGGCCTGCAGCCTGGTGACTCAATTCCTCATAGTTTTTGGTTTTGATCAATTTCATCGATATCACCTCTTTTTTAATCTATATTTCGTAAGCGTTGTTAATTTTATATTATAAATCGGATTCTGGTTTTTACGATTTATTATACCTTCCTCTGTTAGAAATCTTCGAAAGGAAAGGGAATTTAAGATTGATTCGAAAAGCAACAATTAATACAAAAATATCTTATAAATAGGATTAACGCTTAAAGCTAACTTCTCCTCGGCAAATAGCCATAGCAACCTCGAAATTTTCATCAAGGATGACCAAGTCAGCATCCTTGCCATTGGCAATGCTTCCTTTTCGGTCAAAAATGTCTAGCTGTTTTGCTGGGTTTTCACTCGCAAGCTTAACCGCTTCCTCTAGGGATATATCGGTGAAATCCATCATGTTCCTCAGTGAATCCTTCATCTTTAAAATGCTTCCTGCGAGTGTTCCATCTGCGAGAAGCGCTTTTCCCTCGGCAACACTGACTTCCTGGCCGCCAAGGTCATATGTTCCGTTCTTAAGGCACTTTGCCCTCATCGAATCGGTTACTAAAATAACCCCATCCGTTTTTTTTGCCCGCAGTGATAAGTCAATCATCTCAGGAACAACATGGATTCCATCTGCGATTATTTCAATCTTAAGTTCTTCGAACAATAAGGCCGCTCCTGCTACACCCGGGTCACGATGATGCATTCCGCGCATGCCGTTGAACAGGTGGGTGATATGGGTGGCCCCTGCCTTAACCGCTTTGGCCATTTGTTCATAAGTGGCATCCGAGTGGCCGATTGAAGCAATGACTCCGTTCTCTGATAAATATGAAATGAATTCATACCCATTTTCTTTTTCGGGAGCGAGCGTTACCAGACGGATATGATTCCCCGCAGCCTCCTGCATCTCAGCAAACAGCTGGATGTCAGGAGGAAGGATGTGGTCAGCAGGCTGTGCTCCTTTCCGAGCTTCATTTATAAAAGGGCCTTCCAAATGAATTCCGAGTACTTCTGCTTTGCCCGGTTCATTATGGTGGCCAATATAGTCAGCGGCATTTATCAAAGCTTTGATTATTTGTTCTTTACCTTGAGTTATGGTTGTGGCAAGGAAACTGGTTGTCCCCTCCTCAGGAAGAACAGAAGCCATTGTATTCAATGCTTCCGTAGTTGCATCCATCGTATCAGCACCGCCGGCACCATGGATATGGACATCGATGAAACCAGGAACGACCGTATAATTCTCAGGGAGTACAACGGTTTCTGTCTCTTCACCAATCACAGGAATTTCAGTACGATTTCCAGTTTCGGCAATTTTTCCGTCTTTTATATGAACAAAACCGTTATTAATCAAATCTTCTTCTGTTAAAACCTTAGCATTTATCAGTATTAAGTCCTTCATTATTCATCACCTGAAATTTAGTCTTCACGCTGCTTTTTCTTAAAGTTATACCCGTAATACCTTATATTATACTTATACATCCCTTGGTTGTATATACCACTATAGATTGTTTTGGCAGGTTTCATGTATGGTATATACAGGGAGGGATATGGAGTTGCCACCGCTTTTATGAAGATGTGAATACCCCTAAAAGCAAAGTGGCCTGTTTTATCCATATTATTTTGTTGAGCTATTGTAATACTCGCTGATTGCTTCACGCAGATAGCCATCGTGCTTTTCCAGCAGGCTTTTTGCTTCGGTTCCTTGCAGTCCGGTGATGATTTGCAGGATCGCTGCTTTTGTATGATAATTTTGCTCTTTTATAGCCGCACGTGCTTCTTCATCTGACGCACCAGTAGCCATCTTCACGATATTGGCGGCGCGGCTATGGAGTTTTTCGTTGGTCATCTGGACATCGACCATCAAATTCCCATATACTTTGCCCATCTTGACCATTGAGGCAGTAGTTAGCATGTTTAAAATCAGCTTTTGTGCTGTACCGGCTTTCATCCTTGTGGAACCGGTTATAACTTCAGGTCCTACAACAGCAGCGATGGTATAATCAGAGATTTTCTCCATCTCGGAGTCTTTGCTGCAAACGATAGATACGGTTAATGCGCCGAGTTGTTTTGCGTTTTCCAGTGCACCGATTGTATATGGTGTCCGTCCGCTCGCGGCAATACCGATAACGATGTCATTTGCTGAAACTGAGATATCTTCCATATCTGCCTTTCCCTGCTGAGTGTCATCCTCGACTCCTTCAATCGCTTCTGTCATCGCTTCTTTCCCGCCGGCAATGACCCCGACAATGAGGCCAGGATCGGTACCGAACGTAGGCGGGCATTCAGACGCATCGATGATCCCCAGCCTTCCCGACGTGCCTGCGCCAACGTAAATCAGCCTGCCGCCTTGTTTGAATGCTGCGATAATCCTGTCAACAACTTCAGCGATGACCGGGACCTGCCTAGCGATTACGTTAGGCACAAGCGTATCCTCCTGGTTGATGACGGTGATGATGTCTTCAGTTGTCATCAGGTCGATATTCAAAGTTTTTGGGTTTTGCTGCTCTGTGTTAAGTTTACTGATATTCATGTCATTCCCTCACAATAAATAGAAATTTTCCTCCTGCTTTAATATTTGAGAGCAGGGGAAGATCTTGTTCGATTACTTTTCCGATGCAATTAACTTTTTCATCCCTGGGAAGGTCACTCACTGCAATCTGCAGTTCCCCAGAATAGCGGCCATACAGCATATTGTCGATTGTGACTGTCCCATGTGTCCTGTCCAGCTGGTTTTCGGGCAGATACTGATTCTCTCCCTGCATTGCATAAGAACGGGATTCAACAGCGCGTATAACATCTCGGGCCGGGTCCATACGGTTCGTAAGCGGTCTTCCCAACCATTCAGACCGTGGCCAATTGAGTGATTGGATGCGAAGAGGGATGATTCCATCCCCAAGGATAGATAACAACCCCAATTGTTCCTCAGAAACAGTAAGGTCTCCAATCAGCACCTTATCAGTACAACATGAAAACTTTAATTCCGCTGCCGCAACGTGGGGCAATTGCCCGCGATGCTCCTCAAGAGAAGGAAGGCCTGCATGCAAAGGTCCGCGCAATTCGTTGTCACCTGGAACAAAGGCCATTGTAGTGATGCCCATCGAACGGAACATCTTGTTTCTTTCAATAAGGAAGGATTTGTCCAAGCCGGTTTCAGGTCTCGGATAAAAATTATGCCACGCCTCTACGTTTTCTGCTTTCATGCCGGCATCAATCCACGCAGACAGTTCGTCCTTCGTGACCGTGCTGGCATTGATGCCAATCTTCATTTTACGGGAAAGTTCAACGATTTGCTCTGGTGTGAAACCATAATCGGCCCTGATCCCAGCAAGGCCCCAGTCCAGCAATAGTTCATAACTGTTCCAATCAAGCCCGAGATAACCTAGAGAGTGGGGGGAAACGTCCGCCATCAGCTCCATATCATACTGCTTTGCCAAATTACCAAGCTCTTGCAGAAGTTGCTTGTAATCAGCAGGATTGTCTTCAGGTATATGGAGGGAGGTAAAAATTGACTTCAGCCCATATCCTGCAGCTTTTTTAATCCAGGCAGCATTTTGCTCCATCCGGTCTTTGTTTAAATAAACGGAAATACCAAGCAAGGAAGCCCCTCCTTAAATTAAAATGATCCCTTGGATCTATTTATCAGTAAGTATCACTCTAAAGCAAGAGTTTACAATTACCTGACAGAAAAAAGAAAGGAGGAAAGCAACTCTCCTCCTTTACTCTAGTTTTTAAAGAACGGTTTTGAAGTTATTGTCGTTTTACGCAGAGCATTTCCCTGCAAAAGAGCCTGATTAAATCCCCTTTGCCATTTCTTCTTTGAATCCGAATGTCCATGTGAAAATGAATCCGAATACATAGGCTATTAACAAGCCGAGTAAATACAGGAAGATTTCATTCGTATGGACAAGGAAGGCTAGAGGGATACCTGATACTCCGATTGCAATTGTAGCGATTTCGAAATCGCTACAATTGCAANNTTGCAATTGTAGCGATTTCGAAATAAGCCTGGAAAGCTCCCCCGATTGCGGCGCCAAGACAGGCAGTCACGAATGGGCGGCCGAGCGGCAGGGTAACACCGAAAATGAGCGGTTCGCCAATACCAAGCATGCCAACTGGAAGCCCGCCTTTGATTACCTTTCTAAGGCGTTCGTTCTTGGTCTTGAAGTAGATAGCGAAAGCGGCACCAACCTGGCCGGCCCCACCCATTGCAAGGATCGGCAGTAGCGGGTCATCTCCAATCGTATTGATCAATTCCATATGAACCGGTGTCAATCCCTGGTGC
>DMSR01000552.1 GCA_003457145.1 Bacillus sp. (in: firmicutes) | reverse complement strand
TAAAAAGGTATGGGAAGAGTGGTGGGGATTACAGAAAAGACAAATTGAGTAAGAAGGTAAAAAAATTCATGATTAGCCAAGACACAAATTATTATTGAAAAGAAAATCAACCATTGAGGAGAGAAAACGACTTACGCTTTTTGTAACTCTGTTTTTCATCTGAGGAACATTCATCGCTGATGGGCATACAATGAACTATGCCTAAGTTTTTACTAGCTGTTCTAAAATTAATCGCACACTAGTCTAATATCACGCATAGGATGAATTGAAAAAGATTGAGGAGGTTTCGCTCGCAATGGGAGATTACAGAGAGATTATTACGAAAGCCGTCGTAGCGAAAGGACGAAAATTCACACAGTCCAATCATACGATCAACCCAGCGCATCGTCCGAGCAGCATTCTAGGCGCTTGGGTCATAAACCATAAGTACAAGGCAAAAAAGGTCGGGAAAACGGTTGAAGTAACCGGGTCTTATGAGAACAATATCTGGTACTCCTTTGATGATAATACAAAAACAGAAGTTGTGACAGAAAAAGTGACGTATTGTGATGTCATCAAGCTTAAGTACCGCGACCCTGATTGCCTGGATGACCATGATGTCCTTGTCGAAGTGCTTCAGCAGCCTAACTGCATCGAAGCTGTCATTTCACCAAATGGCAACAAGATAATCGTGCACGTAGAGAGGGAATTCCAAGTGGAAGTCATCGGAGAAACAAAGGTATGCGTAGTCATCCATCCAGGAGGCTGCGAGTGCCACGACGATGAATGGGGTCACGGTATAGATGATGATGAATTTGAAGACCTGAACCCAGACTTCCTTTTAGGCGCAGAGGAAGAATAATATCGAACTAGGAAGCTTTCACTTCCTAGTTTTTTTTTGTGATACTGAAATAACAAAGCCTGATCAGACTCCTTATTTAATGAATATGCACCTCTTTTGTCCTGGATAACTGTATAATCCGTTCTCCCTCAAATAAACAAGATAAGATTGCCTTTTTGAAAGAGAAAGTAATTGTCCCTAATGCTAATTCCAGATAATCTTCAGCTGCAAAACTCACGAAAAGGGATTCAAAGAAAGAAATTGTGTTTCGGGCGGCTGCTGCAGATGGGGCAAGTGTTTGCTTCGGTCCAGGCATAGAATTTAGTGCGGCAAGTAGAGCAAGTGGACACCTGAACTTGTATTTCAGTGTCAGTCCTTGAATGAATCCGCTGGTTAATTTCTATTCCATTCTTGCGGCAAACGTCTTTGCAAAGCTGGCATCCAGAGCACTTTTGTGAATCGACTTTGAGGGTATTGTCAGCGAATACAAATACGTTTGCTGGGCAAATGTTAAAGCATGCTTCACAAAGTGTACAATTGTCCTCTTTAAGTTTAACTTCGAAGAATGCCCAATCTATAAAAAGGTTTGAAGGACTGAAGCTTTCTTCATTAAATCGCCATTTAGCTGGTGTCACAGAAGAAAGGACCGTTTTCTTGCCATCAGATGTGAGTTTGGTAAAGAAGTCCCTCCTGGTTAATTTAGCCTGTTGCTCTGGTTCGTGCTTCAATTGTGCAGCCATTTGCAGGGATTGTAAACCCATGGCAGCCAAAAGCTGATTGGTACTTATAAAAATTTGTTCAAAATCAGAATTTGCCTTTCGAAAATGGATATACCGTATCCCTTTCTTATAGAAGTAAAGCAGCTCATTTACTGAAGGAAGAGGTGATGCCTCATTGATTAAAAGAGTTCCCTGTACTACTTCCCTTGAAGGAGATTGCCCCTTGATTGCCTGGGTTGGACAAATAGTGATACAGGTACCACAAGAAGAACAAGCCTTCTGATTAATAACGGCTTTTCCATTTTCCAAAAATATTGCTCCATCAGTGCACGCACTAAGACATAGGGTGCATGAGCTTAAAGGGCTTAATTTTTTCAGGCATGCATCAGATATATCGAGATCATAGCTCAGACTTTCAAGCCAGTTGGTTAATAGCGACATAATTTCGGTCACCTCAAGACATTAGTTCATTCACTTCCATTTTACGAGTTAATCGCTTAAAAAGATGTGAGTTTGCCGGATAGTCATAGATCTTTAATGATTTGTTCACATAAAATCCTTCGAGAATAGGGAAAAACCCTTGTAATACATACAAATTCAATAGATTTCAATATTACTAACGTATAAAGTTTTTAATTAAATGTAGGAGAAATCCTTCACATACCTCCAGGGGATTCTCCACAGAATGTATATTGTTTCACAATCTTGTTTGCCATATAGTGAAAGTGTGAACAAGAGAAGAAAAAAGGTGGTGTATCAATGAACAGTACTCTTGAAAACAACAAAAGAACTGCTGAAATCTTTATGGTCATTGCGGAACTATACAAACCTCCTACAAGGGAATTCTGGAATGAATTAAAAGATGAAAATTTGTTGAAAACCATTAGGAAGGGATATGCCGATATTTTTAAAAGAGAAGCTTCATCTTTGTTAGAATCTGAACCTTCCAGCTTCGAGCAAATTTGTTCGATGTATGCAAAAACAATCTCGGATGGTGAGGCAAAAGCAGCACTGCCGGTTGAATCGCTTTACAAGCCATGGACACAGGATGAAACCTGCACACTTCCATTTTCTAAAAGCGAAGGATACTTACAAGGTGATTCGGCACTTCATATTCGTTATTTAATAGAAATATTTCAAATTGAAATCCCACTTGAATATGCTGGGATGCCAGATCATTTATCCATTTTGCTTGAGTTGCTAGCTTATTTTATAGAACACGCTCAAGACGATTTTACAGCCCAGTTCCTTGCTGACCACTTTGATTGGCTGGAAGAGTATGAGAAAAAGCTTGCAGAGGTTTCCAACCATCCATTTTATCCATGTATCACCAAATTCCTAATCGAAATGTTGGACTCACAACGTTCAGCATATAAGTAAGTTTTTACTTTGGGAGGTGGTGGTGCTTTAGTGAAAATACTAAGGGTTCATCTCCTATTTCCTGTAATTTCCTTTACATTGTCGAGAGTAAAAAGGAGGTCTAGTAAAAATGCTAGATACAAAACTATCAAGGCGCAGATTCATTAAAGCTTCTGCTGCCACAGCTGCGCTGACATCCGCCGGAACAATTGGGTTCAATGAATGGTCTAATGAATATGTAAAAGCTGGCGGAAATGCGGAGATCAAGGAAATCGCCAGTACATGCAATGCTTGCTCCAGCAAATGCGGCATGATCGGCCATATAAAAAATGGCCGATTATGGAAGCTGACAGGTCATGCTGACCATCCGTATTCAAAAGGCAAGCTTTGCGCAAGAGGCCACGGCTATGCGACTGTTGTCTATTCTGCTGACAGATTGACCCAGCCATTAAAACGTGTAAAGGAAGGAAAGTTCGAGCCAGTCTCCTGGGAACAGGCATATAAGGAGATTGCTGAAAAGTTAACCAAGATCATAAAGGAACATGGTCCTGAAGCAGTGGCTTTAACAGAAGATCCTCGTGCATCTGGTAAATTTTATTCACCTCGCTTTATAAATGCCTTGGGATCGGCAAACTATTATACCCATCACGTGGTATGCTCCAACGCAAGGGATGCAGGCTTCCTGCACACAGTGGGGGTAACTGCAACCAGTGCTGATATCAGCAATGCAAAATACATTATGTTTATTGGAAGAAGCTACGGAGACGGAATTCGCCCAAGTTCCGTACAGGCACTCGCAAGTGCAAAGGACAATGGCGCAAAAATCGTAATTGTAGACCCACGCTTGAACAACACTGGAAATCTGGCAACCGAGTGGCTGGCAATCCGTCCCGGAACAGATCTCGCTCTTGTGCTGGCGCTGTCTCATGTGCTGATCAAGGAAGAACT
>DMSR01000227.1 GCA_003457145.1 Bacillus sp. (in: firmicutes) | reverse complement strand
TCGCTATTGGCTTTACCCTCGACAAGCTAGGATTCCAGCGTTATGTAAAAAATGTCATCATGTCCGGCTATGAAGAAAGCAGCCAGAAGTTCAATTGGCAATTTGCCCTGAATGAAACATGGGCACTTATGAAAAGTGTATATCCCTATTTAATCATCGGGGCTGCAATTGGCGCGGTCATTCACGGTCTTGTACCGACTGAATTCATCGCGACATGGTTCGGCCATGATGCATGGTGGCTTATACCTGTAGCCGCAGTAGTCGGTATTCCACTATACATTCGTCTCTCAAGCATGATTCCTATCTCACAGATCCTGATTTTAAAAGGAATGGCACTCGGTCCCGTGATGGCGATGATGATCAGTTCAGCCGGCGCGAGTCTGCCTGAAGTCATCCTGTTAAAATCGATTTTCCAGAAGCAGCTTATTATGGCCTTCATCGCATCCGTGATTACGATGTCAACTTTGTCAGGGTTTATCTTCTATCTTGTGTGATTAATCAAAAAAAACTGATGAAAGGAGGTGAAATCAATGGCGAATTCGATCATTAAAATTCTAATGGGCAATAAATCAAAATCAGATTGCTGCAGCATCGAAATCAAGGAAGTCCAGGACACGGAAGAGAAAAAAGACACTTGCTGTAGCGGAGATACAACTTGCTGCTAATCAGCATCCGATATCTTTACAATAAAAAGAATAATTCATAAGAGATGATCTCCTTCTTCGTGACATTCCATTTGTTTTTGGGGATATTAACAACACTCAACAAAGAGATGATCTTTTCCTGTAAAATGGGCATGAAAAAGGTGGAGTCAGGCTGCATACAGCCTGACTCCACCTTTTTAGCTATTATTCAATTTCGATTTCAGGCAGTATCTCAACCTTAATTTTACGGATCCGATGGTTTTCTACTTCCTTAACGATGATTTTGAGGCTTTCATAGTTGAATGTATCACCGTTTTCGGGAATGCTTCCAAGCGTTTCAAAAATCCAACCGCCAAGATTATGGTAGGTCGTTTCCGGCATTGGCACATTAAATAATTCCGCAAAATCATCAAGGTCGTATTGAGCCTCAAATTCATATGTGCTTTCATCAAGCTTTGTCATGATGGTTACTTTCTCATCATGCTCATCCCAAATTTCTCCGACCAATTCTTCCAGAATATCCTCGAGTGTAATCAATCCGGAAGTTCCTCCGAATTCATCCACAACAATGGCCATGTGACTCTTTGTCCGCTGTAATTCAGGCAATAGCGTGGCAACTCTCATCGATTTCACAACAAACATTGGCTGTCGCAGAAGTTCGCGGACATTTACCTCATTATGCTGGATCAGCTCGGCAAAGAATTCACGTTCTGATAAAAATCCTACGATGTTATCTATATTTTCTTCATAAACCGGTATCCGGGAAAATCGCTCTTCCAAGAAGATTTGTTTGATTTCCTCCAGAGGCTGGTTCACTTCAATTGTAATCATATCCATTCGATGCGTTAAAACTTCACCGACATGAATTTCATTAAATTCCAGGGAACGGTGTACAAGCTCCCTCTCATCCTTGTTGATGACGCCCTCTTCTTCACTGATATCCACCATTACCTTGATTTCCTCTTCAGTGACAGATGGTGTAGCTTCTCCATCTTTTGAAATCGCATCCGTGACAAAATTCTTCAATTTGCTAAAAAGGAAATTGACCGGCGTCAACAGCTTTATAAGTAAAAGTAAGATTCCTGAAATTTTTAAAGAATAGGCTTCAGCATTTTCCTTGGCAAGTGATTTAGGTAAAATTTCACCAAAAATCAGGATAAGGATTGTCATTCCAAAAGTACTTATGATGAGTCCAGTGCTCGGTCCAAAAATATCAGTTGCAACCTTGGCAGAAATACTCGCTGCCGCAATATTAACAATATTGTTTCCTACTAGAATGGTAGACAATGCATCATCAAAGTTATCTGAAATAAACAAAGCGTTTTTACTGCCAGTCCTTCCTTCACTTACATAGTTTCTCAGCCTGATTTTATTAACGCTGGAGAAAGCTGTTTCCGCCGAGGAAAAGAAAGCAGATAAAAGAATTAAAACACCTAAAAAAATGACAAGACCTATGGGAACTTCAGCCAAAAAGATTCACACTCCGAAAATAAATTTTGTTATCAATAATTCTACAGTCCAGTTAATAATAAATCAAATCCAGCCACTCAACATGACACTTTTACGATGTACCCCGTACGAAGGTTCCATAATCATAGATATTCGGTATCCTTAATGGTAATATCCTCTAGAGGTTTTACTGAAATTTTTTATAAGGCTTAGACCATCAGCCAAAGCTGTTCCCTATCGAAAAACAAAAAACGCCAGTTATACCCGAAAAGACCATAGTCCTCCTGGGTCGCTGACGCAATCACTTTCAAACAGATGAATTTCTGTTGTTAGTATTGAAGGTCTTTGCAAATTGGCTAATGGAGTTCATTTGTAAATTGGATGTATCCTCGGTGACACCACTTACTTTTTTAATTAAGACCTTTTCAAGGAAATTCATTTTGGAAACGATGAGTTCCCCTCCGAATATTCCCTGGGCGATTGCACTTTCTCTTAACTCTCTAGGGAAAACGCTTTCAAACTGCTCGCTGGCTTCCTTTCCTTCCTTCATGCAGCAAAGGAAAAGTCCAATGTTTTTCGTAAGCAGCACTTCCTGATGGTCTTTCATGAACTTCTTGACTTTCCCCTGGATATTTCCTGCATGGATCGATCCGCCAATAATCACTGAATCGAAGATTTCTAAATCCGAATGGAGCTGAGTCTTCTGCAAATTGACGACAATGACGTCCCCATCGATTTGCTTCCTTAGCATATGTGCTGCTTTTGCTGTAGTACCATGTTTTGAGCAAAAAACAATCAGACTTTTCATTAGATCGCCCCCATAATGCTCTCCGGTAACTTATATTAACTGTACCGCCCAATGTCCATTTGGGATGATTATATTTCTATAATAAAGGAAAAGTGTGTAATAAGTATGGCAATATTCTAACATTTTCCATTAAGCGCCACTTGAGCATGCTTTCCTTCCAGCCTAAGTAAGAACTCCTTCATCTCGATTCCGCCTCTATATCCAGTGATTGCCCCATTTTTGCCGATCACACGGTGGCAAGGTAAAGTAACTAGTACGGGATTAGCGCCGATTGCCGTTCCAACCGCACGTACCGCAGCAGGCCTGTTGATTCTTTGGGCGATATCTGAATACGAATAAGTTTCTCCATAAGGGATTTCCTTCAGTACATTCCAGATTTCTTCTTGAAAAGTGGTTCCTTTTATATCTATTGGATGCGAAAATCCACGTCTTTCCCCTCGAAAATATGCACCCAATTCATCCGCATAAAGCTTCAATTCTTCCTTGCTCTCTACTATTCTCGCTTCCGGGAACCGCTTATGCATGGAGGCTTCAAGCTCATTGAACGATTGGCCCGGTGAACCAACATAACAAAGCCCCTTCTCCGACGCAGCAAGGTACAGCTTCCACTGGCCAAATTCAAAAATTGACCAACTGATGGTCTGATTATCAGGTTTTAGCATCTTCTTCACTCCTTTTTACAGCATCACTTTATTAAAGTATAAATCAACCAAGGGGCTTTTTACTATTTCATTTAGTCTGTTACTCTTTTTCGAGCAAACCCTCTTCTTGTGATTTACATAGCCCCCGGTTCTTTTCGAAAAAAAATCAAGTCCCATCATGAGCCATAATGGGACTTTTCAGCCTCTTACAACAGGCTGTTTCCGCATTCATTGTTACTTTTCATACCACCTTTGCTTCCGCATTCTTAATAGGTATAGTTGGCTCTTTTCATGGATGCTTTTAAATTGAGAATGCAACAAAATTCGTAAAAATCATGTGGTCGGAGAAAGCAAAAAAGTTCACGAGGAAAGCTTTATAAAAAGAAAATCAGCACCTGTGAGGAGATTGCTACAAAAATCAGTGCAAATGGATATGCCGCGGCATAAGCAATGGACGCATCTTCTGTATCCATCAGCTGATTCGTTGCACCTAGGCCTGGAGTGCTTGTCATACCGCCGCACAGTGATCCCAGAGCATGAATCACGCTTAAGCCAAACAATTTTCTCGCGATGAAAAAACCGGCGATGATCGGAACCATTGTTATGATCGAACCGCCGATCACCAGGTTAAATCCTTCCTGCTGGATTACCTCGATGATTCCTTTTCCTGCAGTCGTACCTGCCCCTGCCAGAAATAGCACGAGGCCGATATCACGGATGATCTGGTTGGATGGCTGGTAATAGCGTGCATGGATTGGCCCAATTTTTCCAAAGTGACCGATGATCAGGGCAATGAATAATGGGCCGCCGGCAACTCCGAGTGTGATCGTCCCAAGTCCCGGCAAATGGATCGGCAGCATTCCGGCAAGTACGCCGATCACCAAAATCAGGCTCAATGAGAGAATATGGACATTGGTAACCGCAAGCTTCTTTTTGCTGAATAACTTTTCCACATCATCAAGGCGGTCTTCACTGCTGACAAGTGTCAGGATATCCCCCCGCTCCAAACGCCATTTAGGGTTCTGATTGAATTCAAACCCGCCTCGCTCAATTCTTGTGACAGTTACCCCATAGTTTCTTCTAAACCCAATATCCTTTATTGTCTTTCCGATTAACTCTATGGAATCTACTGTTATCCTGCGAAGCTTGACATTATCATGGTTTTCAAAGTTTCTCTCCACCTGCTTGCCAATATCCTCGCAGAGATGCTGTAAATCAGCTGGCAAACCGACTGCGATGAGTATGTCACCGACAAGAATAACCGTATCATTAAGGGCAATGATATTTCGATCGCCCCGAATGACCCTGCTGATGACCACTGAATGATATTTATTGAATTTAAGTTCCATTAACGTTCTCTTATTAACCGAAGGATCGGTTACTTCGATGGCCATCACTTCCGGAGACTCCGCATTCCTGATAGGGCCAGCTTTCCGCTTCAAATCCTCCGCTAAATCAATCTTCATCACTCGCGGCAGTATTTGCACAAACAGCACGACCGCCAGTACGCCAAACGGATACGCAATCCCGTAGCCGACCGATGCAAGCGGGTCACCAGTAGCCTGAAGCGCAGCGGCAAGACCTGGTGTACTAGTAAGCGCCCCCGTCATAATCCCGATGCTCAAGGCAGGTGACAATTGAAACAGTTTGGAAACAATTATTGTCGTGACAGAAGCTACAAGTACAACCAAAAGCCCAATGATGCCAAAGACCAGACCTCTGGATTTCATCATCCTGAAAAAGCGAGGTCCTGCCTGCAGGCCTACTGCCACAATGAACAAACCCAGTCCAAGCTGCTGGATGACCGGGGAAACCTGATAGCCAAAATGGCCAAACACCATCGCTGCCAGCAGGACGCCAGAGGTACCTAAGCTAAGTCCGCGAATTTTGATTTCCCCCAACAATGACCCAGTAAATAATATGATAAGCAATAATAATAACGGTTCTTCAAGCAGACTAATTAACCAATCCATCAATGATTCCTCCGTAAAAAGCTTTAATACGATTGATAAGTAAGATTGTGAAAATCTGAGCAATATCTTAAAATTAGAATATCACGCGGCTGGTCTTATTGTTACTGAAGAACATGACGAATTTATAACATCATTCACTCTTTTTATTCTGTATACCCAAGCTGTCCATATTTATTTCGCTTATATATGGGTGCGAAAATAAGACTAGCAGCATTAAGTACGCCAAAAATGCAGACTAAGATTTTTTTCCAAACAAGTAAAAAGCCACTCTCCATCTTGCAGAGTGGCTTGTTTATAATGTCACACCTTTACAGGCAAGGATTTATCCAAAAACCTTTGATGCCTGACTTCAAGTCGATGGATGTGATTCAGTTCTTCCAGCAGGTCATGAATCGAGAGCAGCTCATAGTAAATAATCGTTTCTGGAGAGAAGCAGTGAGATAATGGTTCCCTCTGGTCGACTTCATTCTTCAGCAGCTCAAGCAGCTCATTCATTACGATATCATGGTGGTCATCCATTTCAAAATGCGGATGGTGCAGTGTCATTTTTATCGATTTAACCATTCTTCCGATTACGCTCTCTTTTTCCTCATGAATCTCGAATGAAGGAATCGAGACTAGATTTCCGACATGATAGTGGATCTGCCTCATGATCGTCAGTTTTTTATATNNATGTCTTTACGGTCAATATGATGCAGTTTCCACTCCTGCTTCTGATACTTACAAAGTGTTTCGATTGTTTCTATATTTTTTAAAAGCGTTTGAAAATCCACTTTCGTTTCCTGGTGAAGAGATTGGTGCTGGATGATTTCCTTTCCCCGGCTTTCGATCAAGTCCCCAGTATCTAAAATGGACTGGTGGATTTTCGATTTAATTGTTCGGGAGTAGTCAGGCCTGATGACAAGAAGATTGACCAGGGTTGAAATGGTCAGTCCGATACCGGTCGTCCCCAGGCGGACAAAGAAGGATGATAGAAAGTGGTCATGTACAGTTGAGATCATTGCTACTCCTGTCAGAACAGCAACCAATGCTCCATCTTGTAAATGGAGCTTATGGCAGGCGATGATGGTTGCAACCGCAACAAGCATGTATGTAACAGGACTGTCGCCAAAAGCAAAATTGAACACGACTGAAAAAGCCGCGCCAATTGCTGACGCAGGGAACCTTACATAGGCCTTTCTTATTGAATCTGCCGCGGTCGGTTCGACGGTGACGATCGCCGTGATTACAGCAAACATCGGAGGCCAATCAAGCAGTTCACAAATGAAAGCCGTAAGAAAGACGGCTATTCCTGTTTTAACAACCCTTCCGCCAACAAAATTGAATCTTTTCAAGAACTTCTTCTTCATAACACATTCCTCATTTAAAAACCTTTGTCCAGACCCATTATAACCCAAACGAAAATGATAATCGAACCGGTCATTGACCATTTTTACTAAAAATAGGAAAACGCCCAGCTAAAAAGTCTGAGCGTTGTTGGTTTGTTAGATACTATGCAATTTTTAATTTTACGTTATCTTATCTTCTTTTAGCGGAGAAAATCTATTGATTTAAAGCCTCGTCAATCCTTGTTAATTCTTCTATGCTGAATTCCAGGTTGTTAAGCGCGGCGACATTTTCCTCAATTTGGTTTACTTTGCTTGCCCCAATAAGTGCTGAAGTGATTTTTTGATTCCTTAGAACCCAGGCGAGCGCCATCTGGGCGAGTGATTGGCCTCGTTCCCCGGCAATTTCATTCAGCTTTCTAACCTTTCGAAGGACCTCCTCAGATACATCTCCTTCATTCAAGAAGCTGTTTGGCTTCAACGCTCTGGAATCCTTGGGAACGCCATGTAAATATCTGTTGGTGAGCAAGCCTTGAGCCAGTGGAACAAAAGCAATCGCCCCGGCTCCCTCCTCCTTGAGCAAATCGGTTAGTCCATCTTCTGCCCAGCGGTTGAACATTGAATAGGCTGGCTGATGAATCAGCAGTGGAGTTCCAAGATCCTTTAAAATTCTTACCGCCTGTTGGGTTTCCTCAACTCCATAATTGGAAAGGCCGACATAAAGAGCTTTTCCTTGCCTTACAACATGATCCAGAGCCATCATCGTTTCCTCTAAAGACGTCTCAGGGTCTGGCCTGTGATGATAGAAAATATCGACATAATCAAGTCCCATCCTTTTCATGCTCTGATCCAGGCTGGAAACGAGGTATTTTCTTGAACCCCAGTCGCCATAAGGTCCTGGCCACATGCCATATCCTGCTTTTGTTGAGATGACCATCTCATCACGATAGCCTGAAAAATCCTTCTTAAGAATCTCACCAAAGTTCTCCTCTGCTGAACCAGGTGGGGGACCATAATTATTCGCAAGATCAAAATGGGTAATCCCAAGATCAAACGCTCTTCTGATTAACGAACGGCCATTCTCAAAGGGATCCTGACCGCCGAAATTGTGCCATAGGCCAAGGGAAATGGCCGGCAATTTAAGGCCTGATTTTCCGCACCTGTTATACACCATTGATTCATATCGGTCGTTGCTTGGTTGATATGCCATTTGTTTTTAAACCTCCATAAAATACGCTCATTTTTTTACCATCCCAACGGGTCGGCTTGCAGCTTTTGTTCCCAAATCTTTTCTAACTTCTTTACTTTTTCCGCTGGCATCCTTTGATTGGTGGCAGATAAATTCTCAATCAGCTGCTCGAGATTCTTGTTTCCAGGAATGACGGTGGAGACCTCGTGATAATAAAGAATATACCTTAAAGCCAGCTGGATCAGTGTTTCTCCAGGTTCGAGCATTTCCTTAAGAACAGGCAGCAGCTCTGCTCTTTTTGTAAGCTGATCCCTGTTCCAACGGCTTCGTATGTCGGTAAATACACTGGTTTCATCATACTTGCCTGATAGCCACCCGGAATCAAGCGGAACTTTAACAATTAGCCCTGCATTTTTTTCTGCT
>DMSR01000075.1 GCA_003457145.1 Bacillus sp. (in: firmicutes) | reverse complement strand
TTCCAAGATTGACTTCAGCAGATCAATTTCCAGCTGTTTCTTTTGGTAAAAAGAGTAAATGGCCCTTGTTCGCTGGAAGGCATCATATATGGCTTCCCGCCCAGACTGAATCAGTATTCCTTCGATTCTGAACCGGTCCGCATTATGGACAGTAACGACATCACCCATAATGACACTGTATCCCTGACCCTTTAAATCCTTGATGAGCGGACCTACCTCCTCGGCATGCCCGACAGTGAAAACCTCGATTGGATACTCGAGAATATCCGTAATCGTCTCTGCTCCAAGAGTGATGTTCGAAAAGCCAACGATCGCCTTTTTGCCAGGAAACTCATTGGCCAAAGTGAGAACCCGCAGCATGTCATAACCTGAAACATGGACATCGATTACAGGGAGGCTGGTCACCTCTTCAATCAGTTTCGCCGTTCCGCCACGGCTGATGATCACATCATAACCTTCTTGTTCAGCCCGTTTGGCCAGCGGGACAGCCGACCCAAGGTTCCCCGTCTTTACGACAACATTCAAATCGCCGGTCTCGCTTTTACACTCTTCGATCAAGCCAGCCATAGCAGGGTATGGCGCAATGAATAATACTTTTATCATTATAATCACCCGTTCTTTCCTTCTCTTCATACATAGCATATATGGAAGAAATTCGCAACGGACAAAGCAATATGNNCCCGATGCTCCGTACTACCGGATTCTATACCGGTTGACTCCTTCATCCTCTCTTATACTAAGCCCTTTTTTTGGTTCCACATAGAAGGTTAACGGACTTTCGGAATTTTTAAGTATAGCTTCTCGCAAATCTAAGGCTTTTTGCCGTTTTTGATTGAAGGATGATTCTTTCATTTCGATAAAAAAAGTATGGTCATAGCTTAGGACCACCTCTGTTCGCTTTACCCCTCGTGCTTTCGTTCTTTTGACATGCATGAGCGAGAACCAAACACAAAAGTCGTTGATGTATGACTTGGTCGGAAACACCCATATTCCCAAATTACAGTTAATTTTAATCGGGCACATATGCGACTTTCCAAGAATTTTCTTTGAGCTTTCCCTGGCGCCTCGGAAATTTGAACCGTTCATCAGCAAGGTGTTGTTGATGACCTGGAGAGGCTTCATGTTAACAAGGAAGCTTTCTTCACCTTCGATTACCCTTGTACACAATCTTCCGCTTTCATCATATTCTCCTGTGACCAGTACCGTTTTTTCATTAATTTTATATTCACCCAATACTCGCATTACTTATCCCTCCTTGTGGATTGCTTTATTGTACAAAAAGGGTATACTAACATAGTTGGTATACCCAACTCCGTGTCCCTGGGAACTGGTCTTCAAACTGCTACCCGGGGGCTTTTTAATATTTCTTGATTCCATGATCATTTATGTCTGACCCTCACCCCCTCTCCTCTTTGCCTATTCTTATATTCTATTTTTTAGCTTTTATGACAAAATCCTACAAAATAACCCCTACAGGTATTATTATAGATATTCTAACTATTAAATGTACATCTGTATTTTCAGATAATAATAAAATAAAAGCTTTATCTAGTGAAAATGGTTCTCATGGTATATTGCTATATTTTTATTTTTTCAATATAATATATATCTTTCGCTTTAAAAAAAGTTCATTTTTGCTTTAATTCAGCAGAACTTTCAGTTGAAACTCAGTATATTAGAATGTTATTTCTATTTTCATAGTGGTTAATACTACGAAAAAAACTTTATAAAATCAGCCTCAAAAATTTCACAATTGTTCACAACTAATATCCCTCTGTTTTAAATTCATCTGCTTTTTCAACGATACTCCGTGTTCATAGCTAGAAAAATCAATTTTAAAGCCTAAAACTGCTGATTACAGCATATTTCGGCCCCGAAATTTGATTTTGCATGATTGGCTGCAATGGTATTGTTGGCTGTATGTTAAAGCTACCCGGGAATACAATGGAACGCGCGCGACCCGAAAGGATTCGCAAATGGATAGTTTTGACCAGTTAGCCCAGCAATATGAACCAATGATCCACAAAATCATCCGTTCCCTCAATATTTATAAAAATAAAGAAGAATACTTTCACAGCGGACTGATTGGGCTGTGGGAAGCGGCAAAGGCGTTCAATCCGGAAAAAGGCGAATTCACCAACTATGCCTACTCCTATATAAAAGGCCAAATTCTGAATGAAATGAACCGAAACAATAAGCAGGACGAGCGCTGCATACACCCGAAGGAAGAGTATTGGGAGACAGTTAAAGACGAAAATCCGGAAAGCCCATTAGAAATCGAATTCCTGCTCAGCTACTGCCAGGACCTTACCGAAAGAGAAACCAAATGGGTAATCTATACATGCGTGGAGTTTCTCTCTGTCCGAGAAATTGCTGAAAAAGAACATGTCTCCCTATCAGCTGTTAAACAATGGCGAAACGGTGCAAAAAGGAAATTAAAGGATTTGATTGATATCGTGGAGTAGAAAACAAAAAGCCTGAAACCGATTATGACACACACGGTTTCAGGCTTTTCCATTCAAATCTCTTGGGGTGACTCGTATCTTATAAA
>DMSR01000303.1 GCA_003457145.1 Bacillus sp. (in: firmicutes) | reverse complement strand
AAAATCCAGTAGCCGATTTTTACTATGTTTTGAAAAAGCAACAAAGCTTTACGAAAAGAGCCTGGATTGAAAGCTGCTTTAAGTACCTACTAATACGTTACCATGATTAAAAGGTTTCAAAAAGTCCGTCAAAAAAAGAACCCGGCAACATGCACCAGGTTCAAGAATTGTTTAAACTTCGTCTTCCTCTACACGGTTCTTAAAAGCCTCCTGGACGACGAGGAATTCTTCATCTTCCTGGGCTTCAGTTTCAGGCCGCTTTGCTTTTAGAGCACCTGAAGGCAGATCGCCAGGATGGCCTTTCTTCTTATGGTTAAAATCTTTGCCTCTACTCATTCATGAACCCTCCTTTCTTGTCCCAAGTAGTTTTTCCTGTAATAACCTGAAATATAAAAAATCAGTTCCTCGGCATCAGCATATGATTGTATAGATATCAATTTTATGAAGGGAGGGTGCTGCTATGGATGAAAAACTGTTTGCAAAGGACTTGTCTGCGTGCCCCACTGTTTTTTGTGCGACGCGGGATGATCAGGCCCCGCTTTTCACAGCAGAAGCAGTGATCGACCGGGACATCAAAAAGGTCAGCCTCGAGGATTATAAAGGAAAGTGGGTCATTTTATTTTTTTATCCAAGCGATTTCACTTTTGTTTGACCGACCGAACTGGCGGCGGTCGCCGCTGTTTACCCTTATATAAAAGCGCTTGATGCTGAACTGATGTCAATCAGCACGGATAGCGTCTATTCCCACATGGTTTTCAAAAAAACATCACCATCCCTGAAGAACGTCACCCACCCAATGCTCAGTGACAGGACCCAGGTAATCAGCCGGGCATACAGGGTACTTGATGAAAGCGCTGGTGCAGCATTCAGGGCATCAATTTTTATATCACCCGATCAAATCATCAAGGCGAAGTTTGTCTATCCAAGAGAAATCGGAAGAAATTTGCCTGAGCATCTCAGGATGCTGCAAGCATTCCGCTACGCTGAGCAAACAGGTCAGGGAGTTCCGGCTAACTGGGTGCCCGGCCAACAGGGAATCAGCGATGATCCAGCAAACATCGGCAACATTTAAGATGGAGAATTATTATTTAAGGCCCTTATTTACTTTAAGCTATCCTGTTCGTTTTGTCAGTGACATAACTGAAGTCCCGGGCCTTGTCTGCTGTTATAGGGACCTCAGTGCTGCACAATGAACTAAGATTGTTGCTCCAGTAGCAACTAAGTAAAAATGACCTATCAGCAGGAACTGATAGGTCATTTTTATATTAATTTTCATTTATGAAGCTCTAACTCACTGTTTTTTCATCTGGATAAATGCGTTCCGGAGTTCGTGAATAATTTTCCTTCTGCAAGTACGATGCATAAGAATTGTGCCATTTTTTTAACGTCAAATACACTAGCGCGGAAGTCACTGCAAGGATTCCAAAGATTATTTGCCAAAAGGATGGTGATACAATACCGTCAGAATAGGCAAGCCCTACAGGGGAGAATATAACGTAGATCACTGCCACGAATGCCAGCAGAATTACGGATAGCGGCAAGGAATACTTCCACGGTACCATATTGACTCTTGCGTCTGAGCTGAATGTATATGGTGTACCCCTCGGTTTCCAAATACCGATTGCTATCATTATCCCCACTTCGGTGACAAACAGGATCGCATAAATGTGGATAAAATGGATCGGCACGGAGAAATCGAACAGATGCTGAGTGCCCCAGACAAGCATATAATAGGTGATCACATGAAAAATGATGACAGCTTTGGCTGCAAGAGCCGGGATTCTCTTTGAAAAAATGCCAACTAAAAGGATAACGATGATCGGGATGTTGAAGAAGCCTGTGAATCTCCTGATCAAATCCCAAAGTCCTTCTGGTGCGTTCATTAATAACGGGGCAATACTTAATGAAACAATTGCCAGTAATGTACCTGCAATTTTGCTGACCGAAATCAGTTTTTTATCGTCTGCCTCTGGATTGAAACGTGATTTATAAATATCAAGGGCAAACATGGTAGCAGCACTGTTCAATAAAGAGTTAAAAGAACTTAGGACTGCTCCAAGCAAAACGGCTAGGAAAAAGCCTGACATATATGAAGGCAGCACATCGGAGATTAGAGCTGGATAGGCAAGGTCAACCGATGTAAGCTTGTCGCCATACATATGGAAGGCAATGACTCCGGGAATCATCATTGTCAACGGTACCAGAAGCTTGTAGAAACCAGAAATCAACACACCTTTCTGTCCTTCCGCAAGGTTTTTGGCCCCAAGTGTCCGCTGGATTACATATTGATTTGAGGCCCAATAGAATAAATTCGCAAAAATCATTCCCGTAAAAATCGTTCCAAAAGGGACCGAGTCTTTTTCTGAGCCAATTGAATTAACCTTTTCTGGATTAACAGTGGCAATTTGCTTCATGCCGCTTAGCACGCTGCCATCGCCGAGAGCGATCAATCCCAGTATGGGAACAAGCAGACCGATAATGATCAATCCAATTCCGTTTAACGTATCTGAAATCGCAACCGCTTTTAGCCCGCCAAAGATTGCATAGACAGCGCCGATAATCCCGATGATCCAGATGACGATCCAGACGGAAGCCTCATAGGAAATACCAAAAAGCTCCGGGAAATTAAATAGCTGCAGGACAGCCAATGCACCTGAATAGAGCATGGAAGGTGCAGTTACGAAGATGTATCCGAGCATGAATAGAAGGACTGTTAATTGCCGGACACCTTCATCAAATCTTTTGCTCAAAAATTCCGGAAGTGTAGTGAAATTGCCTCTTAGATATTTAGGAAGTAAATAAACAGCCATGATAATGATCGCGAATGCAGCAGTAACCTCCCAGGCCATGTTCGATAAATTCGTCCGATAAGCTTGTCCATTCAATCCTACAAGCTGTTCAGCGGAAAGATTTGTAAGCAAGAGTGAGCCAGCAATAAATCCGCCGGTCAGCCCTCGCCCTGCGAGGAAATAGCCAGCCGAGTCGCTGACCTCACCTTTCGTTTTCGCATAAGAATACCAGGCCACAATCCCCATGAAAAAAGCACAAGTAATCAGTGTGAATCCAATTCCCCCATATACCATCTGATGACACCCCTTGATGTGTAATTATTTTACATGTTAAATAGCCAACTCTTTAGCTTGCTAAACCTTTAAAGCGAAAAAAGATTTTTCTTGCTTGTTAGATATGAAAAAATGGATGAAAATAATATAATGATAGTAGAAAGACTGAATATCTATGACTGGAGTGGGTGCAGATGGATTTTTCGATGGTTGTTTCTGAGGATAGGATCAGACGTGCCTATGAAAAGGGAGAATTTGAAAATCTGCCTGGGTACGGGAAGCCGCTTAACCTCGATGATTTATCCGCTATACCAGAAGAATTGAGGATGGCCTATCGGCTGCTGAAGAATAGTGGATTCTCTCCAGAAGAGAATAAACTGAGACAAGAAGTACTTTCAATCGAAGATTTAATCCGCCACTGCGAGGAACCTGAAGAGAAAGACAGGCTCAGCCAGCAGCTAGGCCAGAAACTCCTTCGGTATAACAGCATCATGTCAAAACGCGGCGGCAAAACCAATTCAACCGTATTCAAGAATTATGAACCGAAAATTCATAAGAAGTTGATATAACTAAGGGCCATGCGGAAAAATCCACATGGCCCTTTTAATGATCTTCAGAAATGTCCGCGTACTCATTCCATTAAAGCGTAACTTGGGGGTCAGTCCCCCAGTACAGTAAAGCATCACCGCACCAGGGTTCCCCCCCTTATATTGACCCCTTTGTTAGTCCTTGTGTCAGGCTCCGAGG
>DMSR01000328.1 GCA_003457145.1 Bacillus sp. (in: firmicutes) | reverse complement strand
GTTACCTCTTCTATTGCCTGCACCACCCCTACAGCGGCTATTAATGTTAACTGAGGTGCTTTTGGGATTGGAAGTTTGGGGCGAAGGATGATTGTCATCCAGATACCCGAGTATTTTGGAGAGTGCCACTTGCGGTCCATCCTTCCCCTGCCAGCAGTCTGTTCTTCAGCGATCACTACTGTGCCCTCGACTGCATTTTCATAGGCCATTTTAAGGGCTATTTTTTGTGTCGATTCAACACTATCAAAATAGTAGAGATTCTTGCCTATAAAAGCAGTCTTCATGCCCAGGTTAATTTTATCAGCCGACATCTTATCAGGAATCGATGTGATTTTGTATCCTTTTCTTCTAACAGCTTCGAATTCAAAACCTTCTTTGCGAAGTTCTTCGATGTGTTTCCAAACCGCAGTTCTCGAACAGCCGGCAATATCCGCCAAATGCTGACCGGACAGAAACTCTGATCCAGCGTCTGTAAAAGCCTCTATTAATTTCTTTCTAATCCCGGATTGCACCTGCTAAGCCACTCCCTTATTTTCTCCCTTTCATTTACAACTTCCCCATGAATCACAGATTTTTCAATTTCTTCCAAGAGTACACGTATCCACGGCCCTGGACGTTTGTTTGACCATTCCATCAAATCATTGCCAGTAGCATTCAAATCGGCTTTGCTCTTGATTGGGAGATTTTTATACAGTTCATCAATGTAACTCAAACTGCTGTCTTTTTCAGGAAAAATGCATGCAAACAATTTTTCTGCGTGAATGGCTGTTTCTGCGCCTGCTTTATACACAGTATCCTTATTCCACCCTCCACTAATACGGTAAATCAGCCATGAATGGAGCTGTTTCAACTTCTTGATTTTTTGTACAGGCAGCTTCCACCCTCTTAAAAAACTCTCTATTTCTGAACTCTCCAGATTTAATTCATAAAGCAAAAGGGCCCACATCTCATCCGAATCAAGCTCTCTCGAAAGGCGGTTTGATAGGTTGATCAAACCTTCTTTATGCTGCTTTAAGCCAGGCAGAAATTGATACATTCCACTTGAACATATTAATTCGATTGCTTTGCTTCTGTTTTGTCCTTGAAGCATTTTTTCAAATTCAGCCGCTTTGCGTTCCACCGCGATATTTTTGAGCAGGAATCCATGCTTATGTATAGAATTTAACGTGTATTTTTCTATTAGGAAGGAAAGTTGTGATAAAAAGCGCACAGCCCTCAAGATTCTTAGTGCATCTTCTCCAAATCTTTCATCAGGATTTCCCACAGTGACGATCAGCTTCTTATTAATTGCCCCTTGACCATCAAATGGGTCGATGATTCGTCCGTCTTTATCCATCGCTATTGCATTCATCGTAAAATCACGCCGCTGAAGATCCTCTTCTAATGACCTAATGAAAGATACTTTATCAGGCCGTCTGAAATCCGTGTATCCTGATTCAGTCCTGAAGGTGGTAACCTCAAATGGTGTCCCTTTATAATGGATAAGAATTGTCCCGTGTTCGATCCCAACATCCGTTGTTTTCGGAAAAATCTTTTTCAATTCTTCCGGAGAGGCTGAAGTAGCAATATCAATATCCGCTATGGTGCGTCCTAAAAGGTGATCCCTGACAGACCCTCCGACAAAATACGCCTGATACCCGGACAGCTCAATTGACTTAAGGATCGGGACGGCCTTCGAAAACGGATGGCTGATCATGTCTGTTCCCGTCCTACCAGTTCATAGTAAATGTCCTCATATTCAGTAACTATTTGTTCAGCACTAAATCTTGCTTCGGCACGTTCTACTGAATTTGCAGAGAAAAGCTGGTGGATTGCAGGTTGAGAAAGAATTTCAATTGCCTTTTCAGTAATGCCTTTAATATTTCCTAATTCGCAAATATACCCTGTTTCTCCATCAACGATCACTTCAGGTATACCACCAACATTTGTTCCAATACAAGGGACCCCGCAAGCCATTGCTTCCAGTGCAACAAGGCCGAAGCTTTCCTTTTCCGATAACAACAGCATCAGGTCGCTTAATGAATATAACTCCTCGACTCTTTCCTGTTTTCCAAGCAGTAATATTTTATCTCGAATTCCAAGGTCTCCAGCAAGTTTGCATACTGTTTTCATTTCAGGTCCATCCCCAACAAGCAAAAGCTTTGCCGGCATCTGTTTTACAATCCCGGCAAAAGCCCTGATTACGTCTGGGACTCTCTTGACTGGTCTGAAATTAGAAACATGGATGACAACTTTTTCTTCAGGAAGAATTCCATATTCCTTTCTAAGATTACTGGAGTCAGTACGCCTCGACACTCTCTTGTCTATAAAGTTATAAACACAATCAATATCTTTCTTTGGTTTGATAAGCTCATGAGTCTGTGCGATCAATGAATTTGACACCGCTGTTACATAATCTGATTTTTCAATACCAAAGCGAATGGCATCCGTAAGAGATGGGTCATACCCTAACACTGTAATATCGGTACCATGCAGAGTCGTCACGATTTTTAGGTCCCGCCCGCTCATTTCCCGGCCCAATATCGCACAGACTGCATGTGGAATGGCATAATGGACATGGATAAGATCTAGATTTTCCATTACTGCCACTTCGGCAATTTTACTGGCAAGTGCGATGTCATATGGTGGATATTGAAAAACAGAATATTGATTCACGTCTACCTCATGTGAATAAATATTGTGATACATTTTCTTCAATCGAAAAGGCAGGCTGGATGAAATAAAATGTATTTCATGACCCTTTTCTGCAAGTAATTTTCCAAGCTCAGTTGCTACAACACCCGACCCGCCTACCGTCGGATAGCAAGTGATGCCGATTTTCAGTTTTTTCATTTTCTTTCCCCTAACAAATCCTGATGGATTAACATTGGTTTTTTGGAAATAAAGCCCTCGGCAAATTCCACCCCTGCTTCTTTGCCGAATAATTTTTCCCGTGCCTCGACATTCTCAATATAGCCGTTTACCAGCGGTGTATCAAACCCGGACTCCCCTTTAGTGAATTGGCTTGAATAGGCATTGAGCGACGCGATTTTCTTGTCCATGACTTGTGAAATATCAGTGACGAAATCCGGCTTATGAAAGCCGTTGATCATATAAAAATACAATGCTTGCGGCCTGTGAGGCGGCAAGCTTTCATCAAGTTCATATTTCCGTATAGCTGCCGAAAAGACCGCCTCCTCAACTAGGCGGGCACAGTTGCCATGATCAGGATGACGGTCATCAAAATAGGGTGCAAAAACAATGGCCGGGCGGTATTGCCTGATAACTTTTACTATCTCTATTATGTATTCTTTCTTTAAGAATAGGCCTCTGTCAGGAAGATCCAATGTCCTCCTTATTTGGACACCGAGAATTTCCGAGGCTTGCGCAGCTTCCTGCATCCTTTTCTCAACGGTTCCATTCGATGACATTTCAGCTTTTGTTAAATCACAAATCCCTATAGACTTGCCTTCATGAGCATATTTGGCAATCGTACCGCCCATTCCGATTTCCACATCATCTGCATGTGCACCAAATGCCAGGATATCAAGCTTACTTGTTTCCATCGCTATCACCGTTTTTCTCTTTAACGATATTACGCCAATCAAGGTCGCCTCTTTCAATTCCTCTAATCAAAATTTCTGCTGTTCCCATATTGGTTGCCAGAGGGATGGAATAGACATCGCATAGTCTGACCAGCGCAGTCACATCAGGTTCATGGGGCTGGGCAGTCAGTGGATCCCTGAAAAAGAAAATCGCATCCATTAAATTATTAGCTATTCTTGCACCTATCTCCTGGTCGCCTCCCAGCGGTCCTGATTGAAAGCGCTCAACGTCCAACCCGGTTGCTTCAATAATCCTTAAACCTGTTGTTCCTGTTGCAAAAAGGGTGTGTTCTTTAAACAGTTCTTTATATGCCACAGTAAATGCTATTAAATCATCTTTCTTTTTGTCATGTGCAATCAAGGCAATATTCATGATTTCCCCCTAGTCGATAATTTTTTCTAAACCGTAGACAAAAGAGTCCACCTTCATGACGGTGTCTACAGCTAGCTTTACTCCGGACATAAAGGAGTTGCGGTTGTACGAATCATGTCGGATTGTCAGTGTTTGTCCATCTGCTCCAAACATAACCTGCTGGTGGGCGATTAGTCCCGGCAGCCTTACCGAATGGATATGCATCCCGTCATAATCTGCTCCCCTGGCTCCCTCAATTGCTTCCTTTTCTTCTGGATGGCCCTGGACTTTAGCCTTTCTTACCTCAGAAATCATCTGTGCTGTCTTTACAGCCGTACCGGAAGGAGCATCANNATTTCAACATCTGTGAAATATTTCGCCGCCATTTGTGAGAATTTCATCATTAGAACTGCTCCAACAGCAAAATTCGGAGCGATGATACAGCCCGTCTCCTGTTCATTGCATAGCTGCTCAAGCTCCATTAGATCATCTTTAGTGAATCCAGTAGTCCCTACTACTGGCCGCACTTTATAATTCAATGCTGTCTTCGTGTGAAACATGCCAACCTCAGGGGTAGTTAAATCAATCAGTACATCTGGTTCAACATCCTGAAGGCACTTTTCAAAATCTGTATAAACCGGTGCATCACTATTAGGGAAC
>DMSR01000498.1 GCA_003457145.1 Bacillus sp. (in: firmicutes) | reverse complement strand
GGGGTTGATCGTTCCCGCTGACGCAAGATTTTGCCTCGGACGGGAACGATTCGGGCCTGATCGTTCCCGCTGACGCTCGATTTTGCCTTAGACGGGAACAATTCGGGGTTGATCGTTCCCGCTGAAGCTGGATTTTACCTAGGAAGGGAACGATCCGGGGCCTATCGTTCCCGCTGACTCGATTTTACCTCGGACGGGAACGATTCGGGGCTGATCGTTCCCGTTGATGCTGGATTTTGCCTTGGATGGGAACGATTCGGGCCTGATCGTTCCCGCTGACGCTCGATTTTGCCTTAGACGGGAACAATTCGGGGTTGATCGTTCCCGCTGAAGCTGGATTTTACCTAGGAAGGGAACGATCCGGGGCCTATCGTTCCCGCTGACTCGATTTTACCTCGGACGGGAACGATTCGGGGCTGATCGTTCCCGCTGACGCTCGATTTTGCCTTGGACGGGAACGATTCGGGATCTATCGTTCCCACTGACGATGAACTTTCCCATGGACGGGATCGATCCGCGATAAATCGTTCAAATTGGACATTTCTCATTACAGCGTTAACATTAACATCCTTATTCCTTTGAATTCCAGTAAAGTTTAATATGATGGACCTACAATATATCCAATTGGAGGGTGATTAGGATGGAATTGACGGTGTATTTAGCAGGACAGATTCATGATGATTGGAGAGATGAACTGGCAAAAAAGGCGAAGGAAAAAAATCTTCCTTTAGTGTTTGTGGCGCCTCAAACAAACCATGACCGATCTGACCAGATCGGTGAGGAAATACTGGGGAAGCAGCCTGGTAATTTATATAAGGATGCTGCTGCTTCTGATATAAACAACTTCAGGACACAAGTATTAATGGAAAAATCGGATATCGTCATTGCCCTGTTTGGCGAAAAGTACAAACAATGGAACACAGCGATGGATGCGAGCACGGCAATCGCGATGAATAAACCTACCATCATCATCAGACCAGAATCATTGATTCACCCATTAAAAGAACTATCCAACAAAGCAAATGTAACAGTAGAAACCATCGATCAGGCATTGGATGTCATAAATTATATTTTCGAATAAATCAAACACCCTATGCTTCTTTCATGTTATAAATAGCTCATATTTGTGAAACGTTGGAACCGCCCTCCGTTTCACACAAAAGGCGTACAGAATTTAATCTGTACGCCTTTTAAACAGCTTTAATTTTACTTATTTACCTTCGATACAAGTGTAATGCTGTAAATGGCTGCAAGGCCAACCAGGATGTAGACAATTTTTGCGATTGGGCTGTCCATGCCTCCGAAGATTCCTCCGACTAGATCCCATTCGAACAATCCAACCAAAAGCCAATTTAATCCGCCAATAATGAGCAATACTAACGAGACCAGATTTAAAGTTTTCATTTAGACACCACCGTTGTATAGTTTTTGTATAATTTTTCGGATAAATTATACAAAAACTATACATAATTAGCAAACAATATGTATTTTCATTAAAAATCGGTTCTAATTTGTGATTTTTCGTTAATTGTTGTGTAATTATTGTATAATTTACCTATAAAGATACTGAGGTGAAAATAGTGTATAGCATCAAGCAAGTATCCGAGTTATTGGCTATTCCCCCTGTCACGATCAGGGCTTGGGAAAACAGATACAAGATTGTGAAGCCAACCCGGACTGAGGGTGGACATCGTTTATATAGCAAAAAAGACCTTGAAACGCTTAAATGGCTGAAGAGACAAATGGATGAAAACAATATGAAAATCAGCGATGCGGTTCGTCTTTATAAAGAACCAGCTGATCCGCCTACAATTCCGACACCAAAAAGTAATAGCTACGACGATCTTCTAAATCAGCTTTACGAAGGACTCGTGAATCTTGATTCTCAGGAAGCAAACAGAATCACCGATCTTGCTTTCTCTTTATATGATTACGAAGAAGTTTTTCATCATATATTAGTGAAGGTCTTGTATAAGATTGGCGACGACTGGGAGAAGGGGATCATCTCGGTTGCCCAGGAACACTTTTCTTCCGAAATCATCATCAACCGGTGCACTCAGTTTTTCAGAGTTCTCCCTGTTAATCGTAGACTTCCAAAGGTAATGGCGTTTTGCCCGGAAGGAGAAAATCATCATATTGGTTTAATGATCTTCAGCCTGTTTTTAAGGAAAAAGGGACACGAGGTCATCTATTTAGGCCCTAATACACCTTTTGATGGCTTAACAGAATTAATCGAAATGAAAGATATATCAGTTGTCGCAATATCCTTGACCCATCCAGGCCCATTAGAAGAGCTGGAAATCTGGATTGAAAACAATCTTCAAACCACCCCATCACTGAAGTTCATCTTGGGCGGTACATGTATAAAAGAAAGTAACCGGCTTGATTCGAAGTCAGTGTCCTATTCCATCGGCATGGATTGGGAGGAGTGGTACAAATCATTCATGCTTACCTAGATTCTCTTGTTCCCTAAGCTAACAGGAGATACATTCCATATGCAAAAAAAAAGGTACTTTCGTTTTCATCTCCGAAGCACCTTGTTCATTTTTTCACCCTTCAAGGATGCTCTTCAATTTTTTCAAGTCTTTCATGTTTGCCCTTCTCATCATAGTTGACATAAATGGTGAGAAAAACTTGGAAAATCCGGTCGGACTGCCTGTATTCCTTAAGGTCACTCGTGTAAGGTTCTGGCCTGTGGATTGGAATGTGTATGTCGTCTCCATCGGAAATGGCCCTTGAGCCGTTCTCATAACAAGCTTTTTTCCAGGATCAAATTCGATGATTTCATAAATATAAGCAAGTTCCCTCCCAAGGAATTTTGCTTTAAAAGCAATTCGAGATCCAATCGAAAGCGGTTTAGGTGTTTGCCACTCTGCCGAATGAATATTCACATACCACTCGGGGGCATGATCCGGACTCATTGCATATTCCGATACATATGTGACAGGCTGCTTAATATTAATTTCCGTTAGAACATCAACCATGTTAGCTTCCTCTTTCTTGAAGTCCAGGAACGTTCCCTGCACTTCCTCGGATTCAATGTTTTCTTCAATCTCTCAACACTACTGTTATAATCGAAAATTTTCAAGGCTGCGATTTCATTATAAATATTGGCAGTGATTGTTTCCATATGCTTCAAAATAAAACACTGGATTATCTTTGCAAACACCATGTTTCTTTAGACCAATAATCGAAAGTTGCATGTCCATCTTTGAAGTATCGTGTATTAAAGATAACGGTACTTTCTATCTTTTCGATATCACTGAAAATCTTTACACCTTTCTTTTTAACTCACCACTATCCTCTTCCTATCCATTAAAAAATATCACTTTATACCTTTTCACAAAATGACCTTTTCGCCATATCCGGCTGTGTTTCTCACTCATTTTTTGGACTCTAATGTCTAAATTGGCAGTAAAGTAAAAAGGAACAATCAAATAAGTACCCCCTTATCCTTTTTGAAAAAACACATTATAATAGTATACAATGAAACAGGTAAAGGTGATAGGAATGAAGTTAAAAGTAAGCGATCTTAAAAAACAGCTCAAAGAGTATGATCAAAAAGAACTTATTAAGCTAATGGCCGATCTCTTTAAAAATAGTAAAGAAGCACAAGCCTTTTTATCTGCTAGATTGCTTGGTGAAGAGGCAATAAATGAACTCTACACACAAGCGAAGAATAAAATCAGTAATGGATTCTTCCCTCAAAAAGGATCATTACGTTTAAGTGAAGCACAAAAAGCCATTTCGGAGTTCAAAAAGCTTTCAGATGATACCTTCAAGACGGCGGATCTTATGCTGTATTACGTTGAACAAGGTGTCGAATTCACCGATGACTTCGGATACGTAGATGACACCATCTTTTCCAGCATAATAAAAATGTACGAAAAAGTAACCATAATCTGCAATAAAGAGGAAGAATACTATCATTCCTTCGCAGATCGTCTTAAAAAAGTTGTAAGCGATACAACTGATATGAACTGGGATTTCCATGATGAATTAACGTATTTATATTATGATATGGGCTACTCTGAAGAAGACGAGGAATAGATAATAAATTGCAATGAAGCAAGAAGCACAGGAGGATAACCTATTCTTCTTGCTTCTATACTTTGGGATTTTATACTGTTAAGCTCACCAATTTGCGTGGTACAAAATATAGTGGGTGTCAAAATTGAAGGTTTCGAGGATGTTTGTCAGTATGGACCTTGTCCTATTAATTTCATGGAAATAATACTGGTCATAGCCGGTATCGCCGAAGAATGGTCCTGGCCTTGTCGGTAACACATCATCAGCAGGAGTTTTTCGATCAAGAACCTCGAGGCACCTATCGTGGAGCTCAAGAAGGTGGTCTCTGTTTACTTCATAGTGTGACATGTCATCCTTTCCGTCTTGAACAGACTCTACAAACCAATGATGAATCTGGTTGGCTTTTCGCCAATAAGCAAGTTCCGTGAACATGCTTCGCCATGACATATCAAATTCCTCAAAATCTTTGATATGATTTTTGATTTTATTATAAATTTCACTGTTTTCTTCCTCATGTTTGCGTAATCGGGCACTGGCTAATAAGATTTCATCCAGTCCCATTCCCTCAATCCTGGGTAAAGAACGCAAGTACATATCAAGTCCCATGGTACAGGTCTCCTAACAAAGAATATATTATTTTTAATTACACTTTTTCAGTAAAATAGAACAAACTTTCATAATAGGGAGATTTTTATACCTACCTGTTTGCAAGAAATAGGAAAAAGCACTGATTAATAGCTTAACTCCCTAGATTTATTATGAATCAAAAATTGGATGAATGAAGCACAGATAGGTTTTAACATTACAGCAGCATAACATTGAGGAAGAAATACCAAGTAGCCCGCCCTGCGGCCCTTAGCTTGATTAGAGGCTTTTAATAGCAGATTATTCGAGATATAAATTAAACTTTAAAGCCTGAGCATTATCTTTAACTTTTCAAGCTCTCTTTCATTACTGGCCGCCTTTTTCCAAATAAAGTCTCGGTCAGCTTGAATACCAGCCAATTTATTAAGAATTTCTGCATGCCGTTTAGTATCTTCGTTTTTTACCGAAAACATTTCTTCCTTCACAGCAGACATATCACCTTTCATAGTAGCCACACCGCTTTTCACAGAAGACATTTCAGCTTTCATAGTAGCCACATCGCTTTTCATAGCAGACATATCACCTTTTAAAATAGATACATCTTCCTTCATTACAGTCTGTTCCTGGCTAATGGCACTCAGCTTTTCATTTTGGGTACCTACCAATTTGATTAAAGTCGTCAGCATTTCCTCCATGCGGTCTAACCGTTCTTCTACCATTTTCATCACCTCCTGTCCTGTGTTTATTATACCCTGATTTTTGAAATGGCTAAAGTTTTTTTCTAAGTGCAGAAGGGTCCTTGATTTGAGATATAGGGAATGCTCTGCCTCATAAAATTATATTTTTTTCTCCTATGAAGCGGGAGGACTGTCCCATTTGAAAGAAGTACAAATTTCCTTCTGTACACCTTTTCATTTCTATAAATACAAGGAATACAGCACCACCAAGATTGAATTCGTCAAAAATTGTAATCAACTACCAGTATATGAATCCATTTTTCAGATTCACCCCCACAAAAGAACACATGTCCAAGCCATTACTTTATTCCTACATACCTTATATGGAACAGGAATTTATCAAAAGGGGTGTTTCTATGAAACTTTATTTAGATCCAGGCCATGGAGGCAATGATCCCGGTGCCCAGGGCAATGGACTGAAAGAAAAGAACTTTACGCTGGATATTGCGCTTAGAATACGTTCAATTCTGCAAAATAACTACGAGAATATTGATGTGATGATGAGCAGGACAAGCGATGTTTCCAAAAGTCTCAGCCAGAGGACTAATGAAGCAAATGATTGGGAGGCGGATTTTTACATGTCCATTCACATCAATGCTTTCAATGGTACAGCACGAGGATATGAGGATTATATCCACAGCAGCCTTTCAGATCAATCTGCAACAGCAGATTACCGTGATATCATCCATGCAGAAGTCATCCGCCTGAACCAGCTGATTGAACGCGGCAAGAAAAAGGCTGACTTCCATGTTCTTCGCGAATCAATGATGCCGGCCTTTTTATCAGAGAATGGCTTTATCGATAATCCGGATGACGCTGCTCTTATCAAACTTGCTTCTTGGCGCCAGGATGTTGCCCGAGGACATGCTGTTGGCATTGAAAAAGCATTTGGACTCAAAGAGAAACCATCTGTTCCAGGCACACTCTATAAGGTGATTGCCGGTTCGTTCAAGGAAAAGCAAAACGCGGACGAGCGCACTGCGCTTCTTCAGTCAAAGGGCATAGAAAGCTTTGTCGCAACCGAGACCATTTCAGGTGAAACCTGGTATCGCTCCCAAGCGGGGGCTTTTTCTGACCGTGCAAATGCTGAAGAACGATTACAGCAGATTGAAAAGCTTGGCATTGATGCATTTATTGATGTTGTTTAGTCCTAATCCAACTCAATATCTTTTGAAAAAGGCGTACATATTTGTGTGTACGCCTTTTTG
>DMSR01000001.1 GCA_003457145.1 Bacillus sp. (in: firmicutes) | reverse complement strand
TACACTTGTTTGAAGTAACCCTCCGCTCTGCCAGGAACATAATTTTCAGGCTCTGGGTAAGAGGTGATCACACCTTCAAAGTTGCGGAGGACGACTTTTTCCGGACTCTGGGATATCAAGTAATTGGGCTGCAAGGAAATTTTGCCGCCTCCGCCAGGTGCATCAACTACGAATGTCGGGACTGCGTAACCAGATGTGTGCCCTCTTAAACCTTCGATAATCTCGAGTCCTTTTGTAACAGGTGCGCGAAAATGACCAATACCTTCAGATAGATCGCACTGATAGATATAATATGGCCTGACACGAATTTTTACGAGGTCATGCATAAGTTTTTTCATAATGGCGACACTGTCATTTACCCCCGCAAGGATGACGGATTGATTACCGACTGGTACACCTGCATTTGCAAGCATTTCGCACGCTTTCTTGGATTCTTCAGTTATTTCTATAGAAGTATTGAAATGGGTATTCAGCCAAATAGGATGATATTTTTTTAGAATAGAACATAAGTTTTCTGTAATTCTTTGTGGAAAAACAACTGGCGCACGAGTACCAATCCTTATTATTTCAACATGGTCGATGGCACGCAGGTTTTTCAGGATATATTCCAGGATATTGTCGTTAATCAATAGACCGTCTCCGCCGGAAATCAAAACATCTCTTACTTCAGGTGTTTTGCTGATGTAATCGATTGCTGCATCAAGCTGTTTTTTTGCCACACCCATACCGATTTGCCCGGAAAATCTTCTGCGAGTACAATACCGGCAGTACATCGAGCATTGGTTGGTGACAAGGAACAATACTCTGTCTGGGTAACGATGGGTCAATCCGGTAACAGGAGAGTCTTCATCCTCATGCAGCGGGTCTTCAAGATCGTATTTGGTCTTGTATATTTCTTTTGAAATCGGAACGGATTGCATCCTGACAGGGCATCGAGGATCATCAGGGTTCATTAATGAAGCATAGTAAGGAGTGATGTTCAAAGGAATAGTCTTTGTTGATATCCTTACACCTTCCTCTTCGTCAGGTGTAAGATTGATAACCTTTTTTAAATCTTCTAGGGTCCGGATCGTATTTGTCAGCTGCCATAGCCAGTCATTCCACTGCTCTTCGGTTACATCCTTCCATAGCTCTATGTCTTTCCAGTGTCTTGCAGGTTTATATAAAAATTGTTTCATCCCATTTCCCCCTTTGGTAATTTATACATATTATTAATGCAAGTTCTATGCCAAATAATTGTATTTTCTGAAAAGTCGGTTTTCTCAAGGTTTTGGCAAGTTTGTTAGCGGGAAGACAAAAAAATAACCTGCCGAATATTCGGCAAGTTATTTTCTAAGTTTTTTTATTTTATATTGGAGAGTTTGTCTTGGGATATCGAGAAGCGCTGCTGCTTTCTGTACATTCCCTTTACAAGTGTCCAAGGCTTCCTCAATCAAATCAGTTTCAAGCTTTTTTAGATGCTCTCTCAATACGTAAGAGGGTCGTTTTATTCGGGAATTGTCTGTCCGAGACGTATTCTGTTTGAGCATCATCGGAAGGTCATATTCGGATAGCTTGTACCCTTCACATACATTCACCATGTACTCGATGGTATGCTTCAGTTCCCTAACGTTCCCTGGCCAAGGGTGGGTTAAGAAAATGTCCCGGACATTTTCTTCTAATCCGGTGATGTTCTTTCGAAGCTTCATATTATATTGTTGAATAAAAGTATCAGTTAGAAATAAAATATCTTCTTTCCTTTGCCTTAAAGGGATCAACTCAAATGTCAGCACATTCAAGCGATAAAACAAATCGGTGCGAAGCAGGTTTTGTTCTAGTGCCTTCCCTGGAAATACATTCATCGCAGATATGACTCTGACGTTAACTGAAATGGTATTTGCACTGCCAACTCTTCTGACAGAACCGTCTTCAAGCACGCGTAATAGCTTTGCCTGAAGGTCAATTGGCATTGCATGCAGCTCATCCAGGAAAAGAGTACCACCATTTGCGAGTTCAAATAGTCCTGGACGGTCGACAGCACCTGTATAACTTCCCTTCGCTGTACCGAATAGGATGCTCTCCAGCAGGTTCTCGGGTATGGCTGCACAGTTTTGGGCAATGAAAGACCCCCCTGACCGATTCGATGCGTTATGGATTGACTGGACAAAAAGCTCTTTACCTGTTCCGCTTTCTCCATAGACTAGAATAGGCGCATCGGATTTTGCCAGTTTTTCAGCCTCTTGCTTTGTCTTTTCAAACTGTGGGTTACTCGTCAGCATATCACTGAAAGTGTATGCCGTCTGCTGTTTAATTACTTTCCCACCCTTATGGTTTAAGTTCTTCTTCTGTACCTCGACAAGCCTTTCAGAAAGCTGCTTGATCTGGGAATAATCCTTAGCAATCTCTACGGCACCAATCAATTCACCCTGTACAAAAATCGGAAAGGTAGTATTGACTGTTTCAATTTTCCTCCCATGTAGGTTTACGAAAGACTGGGGTTCATTATAGATTGGTTTCATTGTTTCTATGACTTTAAGAAGTGTGCTTGATTGGTGATTTAGCGAAGGGAAAACCTCTAAAAGCGGCTTCCCGACTACTTCTTTACTATCAAGCCCATCATGTTTAGCAGCTACCTCATTATAAAAAATCGTTATTCCGTCCGTATTCACGACATGGATCGCTTCATCGATGCATTTTAAAATGGCGCTGAGTATTTCTTCGGTTACATTTGATATTGAAACCATTCCTGCCACACCCCCATATTGAGTATATGATAGCGTGCCGGAAAATTGTCTTTTACTGCCCAATATTTGGCACATCGGCCAAATTTTTTACCCAAATATTCATGTTTTCAATTTTATCATATATATAAACATTATTTACAAGCCGCCCGCGGTACACGTAGCCAAGCTGATATAATACTGAATTCATTCCAAATGACAAGGCCCTGGCTATAGAATATGCACAGAAAATGCCATTTTCGACAAGCTCCTGCTCAAGACGGGCAAGGAGGATCTTCATTAACCCATGCTTCCTGTGTTCTTTAAGAGTAGCGCAATCTGTCATTTCAGCATTTTTATACATTGCATTCAGTTCAGCAGAGGCGGCACTTACCACCTGACCATTGCAGAGGAATCCATAATAAATGGTTCCTTTACGCATTGTATCGATAATATAAGCTGGATCATTCAATGGTGTTGGATAGATTTGAAAAACACTTTTATATAGTTCTGACAGGGAAACTGCGTCTCCTTCTCCCATTTTTTTCATAACATATGCTTTTGGCGGTGAGATTGTTTGTGCGGATTTGGATAAGTGATATATGCTTTTAATGATTCCATCCTCTTCAATCCAGTGTGAACTGACTTTACGCTCATTACTTAAGAATTTAGAAAAGAAATAACAATCGGAGCCGAGGAAATACCCATCTATTCTAGCTTCAAAAATGTAGCCACTTTCCAGCAACTCGCTAAAATGTTCCTTTCTGCCGCAAAAAAGCAATTTTTCAGCTTTCTCATCCTCGGCAATCTTTTCAGCTCTCTCTAAAATACTGAATAGATTACCTAAATAATCTTCGACCCGTACCCGGCGGCTCTGTTTATCTAAATACACTTTCATATTATAATAGTCCTCTTTGACCGAGATTGTTTTGCCTAGGTGCATTTTGCTTTACCCCCTGTAAACGATCTTTACTTATGGCTGTTTTCGAATAAATCTTAGTTTTACGATTAACGAAATTTCCTTATTTAGGTACCATATGCCTTTATTAAACAATTTTCAAATTAACATTCCAAACTCTGCGATACCATTAGATTGAGAAAAGCCCGGCCTTTAATGGCCAGGCTTTTGTTTAATCCAGCTTAAAAGTGACAAGCTTCAGCTCGGTCATTTCCTCAATTGCATATTTAATTCCTTCACGTCCTGTTCCGCTCATTTTCACCCCGCCATATGGCATATGGTCTACCCTGAATGTTGGGATATCGTTAATCATCACACCGCCTACATGGAGAGCTTTGGAAGCTTTAAATGCTTTATTTAGGTCGTTCGTATACACTCCTGCCTGCAGCCCGAACTGTGACTCGTTCACTTTTGCAATTGCTTCTTCAAAATCCTTGAAGGTATTTATGTGGACGACAGGTGCAAATACTTCTTCACNNGCATTTAACAATACGGTTGGATTAAGTACCTGCTCAACACTATCTCCGCCCAATGCGAGTTCCGCCCCATTCTCAACTGCTGATTGAATCCAAGTCTTCGCGCGGCTAACATCGCCCTGGCTGATCAACGCCGATAAATCCGTTTCCTCATCAAGAGGATTTCCCACCTTAAGCTTTCTTGCTTCAGCGATAAATAACGAGGTGAATTCGTCTGCGATGGAATGATGCACAAATATCCTTTGGATCGAAATGCAGACTTGCCCCTGGTTGGAATAAGCCCCTGTAATTATTCTCGGCATTACCTTTTCTAAATCAGTCCCTGCATCCACTATAAGTGCGGAATTCGACCCGAGCTCTAATGTCACTCGCTTTAAACCCGCATTTTCCCGGATATACTTTCCGACAGCCGGACTGCCAGTAAAAGTTACTTTTTTTACACGTTCATCAGCAATCAGTACATCGCCTACACTTTTGCCGCTTCCCGTCACAACGTTGAGCGCCCCTGGGGGAAGGCCCGCCCGCTGAAAATAAGCGGCGATTTTATATGCAGACAATGGCGTCTGGCTTGCTGGCTTCAATATCACGGAATTTCCTGCAGCAAGGGCTGGACCAACCTTATGGGCAACCAGGTTCATCGGAAAATTAAATGGGGTGATCGCAGCAATTACACCGAGAGGCTCCTTTACGGTATATGCTACTCTCCCCTCCCCGCCTGGGGCTGCATCCAAAGGAATTGTTTCCCCGTGTATTCTCCTCGCTTCCTGGGCAGCAAAGCTATATGTCGTGATTGTCCGTTCAACCTCCGCACGGGCTGCCTTTAGAGGTTTCGCTGATTCCTCAGAGATGGTTCTCGCACACTCTTCTTTATCCTCATTTATATAGTCTGCAACTTTTTGCAGGATGTCGGCCCGTTTATATGCTTCGAGCTCGGCCATAGCCTTAGCTGCCTTAGCCGCCGCATTGATCGCACTGAGAACATCCGCTTCACTTGCTTCCGCAATTTCAGCGATTTTTTCTCCAGTAAATGGATTATGAAGCGGACGGTATTTTTCCGATTCTTCGTACCTTCCATTGATCCATAATAATTGTTTCATCAATTAACCTCCTATTGCATGCAGCATTCAACAATCGCAGCTTCAAGCACTTCAAAGCCTTCCTCAATCTGGCTCTCAGTGATCACGAGAGGGGCTAAAAGGCGAATGACATTTCCATACAAACCAGCACTCATTAAAATCAATCCTCGCTGATGCGCTTTTTTCAGAATCTCCTGGACCAGCAAAGGATTGGGTTTGCGGTTACCTTCTGATTGATTGTGATTGAATTCTATCGCACACATGGCACCGAGTGAGCGGATATCTCCTACTTCTGGAAATTTCCCAGTCAGCTTTCCGAACCTGTCTTGAAATTTCCTTCCAAATTCATTTGCTTTTTCAAGTAGGTTCTGATCTATTATCATTTTAACGACTTCAATAGCAGCGACACAGCCGAGAGGGCTTCCTCCATATGTTCCGCCAATCTCTCCGGTACCGGCAGAATCCATTATTTCAGCCCTTCCAGTGACAGCACTTATTGGCAATCCAGCGGCAATCGATTTTGACATAGTAATCAGATCCGGGACTACTCCAAAATGTTCCATTGCAAACATTTTTCCTGTCCGGCCAAAACCAGTCTGGATTTCATCAGCAATGAACAGGATGCCGTGCTGGTCACAAAGCTTTTTTACCCCCTGAACGAAGGTTTTCGAAGGAATAATGAACCCGCCCTCTCCCTGGACGGGCTCCATGATTACCGCGGCAATCTCATCTGGAGGAACTTCACTAAGGAAGAATGCATCAAACTTCTGTAAAAGGTATTCATCGAGTTCTTCTCTTGTCATGTTATTTTCAAAAGAATAGGCAGGATATGGCCATTTATAGGTTTCAGGAGCAAAAGGGCCGAACTGGTATTTATATGGCCTGACCTTACTTGTCAGTGACATTGCCATATAGGTCCTGCCATGGAAACCTCGCTCAAAAGAAATAATTCCTTTCCGGCCGGTATACTTCCTGGCGATTTTCACCGCATTTTCAACTGCCTCCGCACCGCTGTTTAAAAAGAACGTTTTCTTATCATGTTTGCCGGGCGTGATTCCGTTTAATGTTTCCGCCAGCTCAATGTAAGGCTCATACATCATGACATGAAAACAGGGGTGAATATAGGAGTCAATCTGCTTATGAAGTGCTTCTACTACTGAAGGAGGGCAATGCCCGACATTCAATGTCCCGATTGCCCCAGCAAAATCGATAAATGTATTTCCATCCACATCTGTCAGTAATGCTCCATCTCCCTTTGCAGCGAAGGTTTTTACAGTATTGAACGGTCCTGCAGGTACATTTTTATCTTTTTTTTCTAGCAACGCCCTTGCCTTGGGGCCAGGTATCACGGTTTTAAGGTTAATATCTCCCATGTAGTGCTCCCCCTTAACTTTCTTCGCTGATCCCGCACCACTCTAGCAGAGTCAACGCAATAATTTCAGCACTATCGAAAATGTCCTCGAGATTGATGTACTCATTCGCCTGATGTGCTGTTTCCGTCACACCAGGGCCAAATACAACAACAGGTATCCCTCCAACTTTTGATAATATGCCACCATCTGTTGCCCATGGTGACGCTTCAATGACGGGAGGTTTTTTCTTCACCCTCTTAAAACTATCAGCTAATACATGAATCAGTTCATGCTCAGGATCCAGGTCCCCAGGCAGCCAGCTTGCTCCAAACCATTCAATTACTGGAGGATTCTCTTTGAGCCAGTGATCGTCGGTACACAGTCCGGTTAAAACTTTTTCCATTTCCTGTTTTGCGTTTTCTTGTGATTCGTCAGGCGCCACTCCCATCCTGCCTTCGATGACGGCAAGGTCCGGAACAGAAGAAGGCCAGTCACCCGAATGAAGTTTCCCAATATTGATTGGAATTGGTATAGGAATGTTCTTAAAAAGAGGATCTGTTATCCTCGCATTTCTTTCAGACTCCAAACTTCTCAATCTATTAATCACAACCATCGCTTTTTCAATAGCATTGACACCTTCGTACCTGGTACCACCGTGGGCCCCTTTCCCTTTGATCGAAATTCTGAACCACATGGAGCCCTGCTGTTTTGGAAAAACTTTTAGGTTGGTTGGCTCTGGAATAATTGCACCATCCGCTTTATAGCCCCGCAATAAAGTCGAAAGCGTCCCAGCCCCGCCGCTTTCTTCTTCTATAACGCTTTGGAAAATGACATCACCTTTCAAGATGATCCCTGAATTTCTTATGGCTTCCAATGCCATTATCAAGGCAGCCGTTCCGCCTTTCATATCCGTTGAGCCCCTGCCATACAACTTACCGCACTCGATATGCCCGCTGAATGGATCCTTATCCCAATCATTGGGGTCGCCGGCGGGAACAACATCAATATGCCCATTTAAGATCATTGACTTACCGCCGCCTGACCCTCTCATGATTCCTATTGCATTTGGATTCCCCTTGAAGTCCTCACGATCGGAACAGAATGCAGGATGTCCAGTCAGGCCTCTGCCCCCAATCTCCCAAATGTCCATTTCAAGGCCAAGCTCCCGGCATTTTTCAATGATTACCGCCTGGGCTCCGCTTTCATTTCCTCTTGTGCTTGCTTCCTGGACAAGCTTTTGCAACAAACGTGTTCCTCTGATTCTATTTTCAGTAATATATTTCCTCACCTTTTGTTCAGCAGATTGCAAGCTATCAGCCCCTTTTTAAATGGCTCTTTTTGTAAACAATTATTACTACCCATAAATAAGGATTTTTTTAGCAAAGCTGCAAGTCACAGTCTTAACTAAGGAACTAAGCATGAAAACAGACAACACGGAAAATAAGCGAAAAAAGCGTAAAACAATTGGATTCATTTCATTCATATTCAATAATTCGGATATTATCTGCAACAGAAAATTCGCAAGCGGTTTTATCAACAATTTCTGCAATCGTATGTGGGGCGAATCTCTCGGTTAGGATCAAAGTACCTTCCATGATCTTGAATACAGCCAGATTAGTGATAATCAGATTTACACAGCCGGCAGCTGTCAAAGGCAGTGTGCATGCCTCAACTATTTTAGAAGTTCCATCTCTGTCTGTATGGTTCATTAAAACGGCAACTCTTCTAGCCTTCTGGGCTAATTCCATTGCCCCTCCCATACCAGGTATCTTTCTCCCTGGAACAATCCAGTTCGCCAAATCCCCATCTTTGCTTACTTGCAGGGAGCCGAGAATGGTAAGGTCCACTCTTCCTCTTCTAATCATCCCGAATGCTATAGCACTATCGCAGTAAGATGCCCCTGTAACAACTGTGACTGGAAACCCGCCTGCATTACATAGATTCTCATCCTCAAGTCCCTTTGCAGGCGATTCCCCCATTCCGATGATGCCATTTTCAGCATGGAACATGACATGTAAGTCTGGGTCAAGATGGTTCGGAACAAGAGAGGCAATACCTATACCCAAATTCACAACCATTCCTGAAGATATTTCCTCGGCGGCACGCTTTGCCATTTTGTTTCTGGTGTCTATTCCCATGCCCATTTCCAATTCACCCCTTCCGATGGAATGACCATATCGACAAAAACACCAGGAGTCACAATCTCTTCAGGATCCAGGCTGCCGAGCGGCACAATTTCCTCGGCCTCAGCTATCGTAATTTTCCCTGCCATCGCGACAAGCGGATTCGTATTTCTTGCACTCTTATCAAATACCAGATTTCCGTATGGATCTGCCTTTTTTGCATAAACAATTGAAACCTCTGCAGTAAGAGCAGTTTCAACTAGATATTCTTTGCCATTAAGGGTCATTTTCTTTTTTCCTTGGGACACAAACTCATGATCAAA
>DMSR01000496.1:6499-18597 GCA_003457145.1 Bacillus sp. (in: firmicutes) | reverse complement strand
TGCAGCAGACGCTGCTCGGTAACGGTCAAAGTTCGGCTTCTTGATGATCAGGTTAGGGCAAAGCTTTTTAGCTTCCCATAACGGCATTGTCGTCCGGACGCCAAAACTTCTTGCTTCATAGCTGCAGGTGACAATAATGCCGCGTCGTTCTTCGGGATTTCCTGCAATAGCAAGGGGCTTTCCCCTCAAATCGGAATCATAGGCCATTTCCACTGAAGCGTAGAAGCTATTCATATCGACATGCAAAATAACTCTTCCTTTTTTTGGATACATCTCATTCATGGCTGCCACTTCCCAAATATACGTTCTACCTTAGTTTAGCAAAAAAGCACAGACATTACCTATATGAAAGATTTATTTTAATAGGATCTTTCCGTAAACTTTGTTGCTTTTACTTCCACAAGTAAAAACCGGCTTCTGTGTTTTTACAATTTATTATGCGTTCTTGGTTCAGGAGTAATTCGAAAAAGCTCGAAGCCATTAAGCGTCGGGAGTTTAAGGCTAATTCGAAAAACAGCAATCAATGCAAAAGCATCCTATGCAAAAGGTCCCTGCAGAGGGACCTTTAAACATTATATTAAATAGAGACTCGCTCAGCTGCCATTTCCTTTGCTGAAGCAGTAGCCTGCTGCTTCGCTTTTCCCATTATTTCCGAAGCTTGCTTAGGGAAGTGGTCCATCCCTTCAGCCACCACCGATTCCAGCACATCCATACCAAGAAAGCTTAATGCCTTGCGCAAATATTTATCGCCAAATTCATAATCAGCCATTGGACCTGTAGAGTAAATTCCGCCGCGTGTCTGGATGTGAATCGCTTTTCTGTCTGTAAGCAGCCCAACTGGTCCATGCTCTTTGTTAGTAAAAGTTTTTTCAGCGATAAATAGATTATCCATAAAGGCTTTAAGTACTGAAGGAGCTCCAAGATTCCAGAGCGGAGTCACGAAAACGTAATATTGCGCATCAATAAATCGGTCAGCAAGTTCATGCATCTTTGTAATCTTTTCCTTTTCAGCATCTAATAGCTGATCGAATGTTTTCCCCATGAACGAGAGTTTTGCCCTAGCATATAATAGATCCATATCGATTTCAGGTATATCCATATCATACAAATGCATCCTGGCAATCTCTGTTTCCGGCTTTTCCTGCTTAAATGCTTCAAGGAAGACTTCCCCAATTTGGGCCCCCTTTGATAAATTTACTGACTTTTTTGGATTTGCAGTAATATATAGTAATTTTGACATCGGTCGATCATCCCTTCATTAAAAAATGATTCATCTATTTAAGGATACATAATCTCTAATTGCTCAACGTTGAACAATCGGTGACGTTTTTGAACTTTATGTGAGCATGGGAGTATTTAGCAGGAATCATTATAGTGTAAAAAACGATATTACTGCATAAAAATTGAACCTTTTAAACTTTAAAAAGTAAGAATTATAGATGTAAACAGAAAAAAGCTGAGTCTAGAAATCAGCTTTTTTGTTTACTTGCTTTATTTATGGATTTCCTGCTGCTGGTTTTGCATATATTCCTTGATGTCCTTTATCCCCTCAAGCGACGCAATAAGCGTTTCTGGATCAATTACCATAATCATTCGCTTATCAAAATTTGCAACACCGGTAATGAACTTCGTTTTCTGGTAAGCAATAAGGCCTGGTTGTTTTAGATTGTCATCAGGGACCTCAAGTATTTCCTTTGCGTCTTTCACAAGGACACCCATTGAGATTTCATTTGTCTTCAATACAATCATCCTTGTTTTCTCGTCAGCTTGAATGTCACAATTATACAAAACTTTTTCTAAATCGATTACCGGGATCAACTCGCCTCTTACCTTCGAAATACCAGATACATAATCCGGCATATGAGGTATTGCGGTCAAACCTTCTAGTTTTTCTATTGAAATGACAAAAAGAATTGGAAAAGCATATTCCCCGTTTCCAGCTTGAAACACTACCGTTTTATTGCTGTCGGCCATGGAGCTCACACCCTTTGTTATATTTCTGTCTATTACTCTATCAACAATATAACATTTTANNGGAAGCCCTTTTTAATCTTATTGTTCTGCTACTTCTTTAATTAACTCAACGACCATTTCACTTAGCTTCTCAAGTTCTTCAATTGGCATTCTTTCATTGGTTGTGTGTATTTCTTCGTAACCTACAGAAAGATTGACTGTCGGAATACCAAAGCCAGCAATCACATTGGCATCGCTTCCTCCTCCGCTTTGCAGCAATTCGCAGCTTCTGCCAATTTTAGCTGCTGCTTTCCTCGCGAGTTCAACGACTAGATCGCCTTCGCCAAATTTGAAGCCAGGATACATGACCTGGACCTCAACATCTGCCTTGCCCCCCATTTCCTGAGCTGCAGACTCAAACGCTTCTTTCATTTTGCTGACTTGCGATTCCATTTTCTCAGGTATTAATGATCTGGCTTCAGCAAGTATTTCTACACGGTCGCAAACGATATTCGTCTGTGTGCCGCCTTGGAAACGGCCAATATTGGCAGTCGTTTCTTCGTCAATACGCCCGAGAGGCATTCTCGAAACAGCCTTTGCTGCAATCGTAATTGCTGAAATACCCTTTTCAGGTGCTACACCAGCATGGGCAGTTTTCCCATGGATGACAGCCGCTACCTTCGCCTGTGTCGGTGCCGCTACAATAATGTTTCCGACCTTGCCATCACTGTCAAGAGCATACCCGTATTTAGCCTTCACTAGTGAAGGGTCAAGTACCTTAGCACCGACCAGGCCGGATTCTTCCCCGACAGTAATGATGAATTGAATTGTGCCGTGCGGAATGGATTGTTCTTTCAATACTCGGATGGTTTCTAGCATAACTGCCAGGCCAGCTTTGTCATCTGCCCCAAGAATTGTCGTTCCATCTGTCACGACATAGCCATCCTTTATAGAAGGCTTTACACCATTGGCAGGAACAACTGTATCCATATGAGAAGTAAAGTAAATGGTGTCCACACCATCCTTCGTTCCGTTTAGCGTACAGATCAGGTTTCCTGCTCCATGCCCTGTTTCAGCAGTCGTATCATCTTCGAATACCTCAAGTCCTAAATCGGTGAATTTTTGCTTAAGGACACGTGCAATTTCAGTTTCATACTTTGTTTCTGAGTCAATTTGGACTAGCTCCAAAAACTCATTCAATAAGCGTTCGTTATTAATCATAAAAAGCCGACCTCCAATTATGTATATACCATTCGAGTATACCGTTAAATGATTTGCAACATCAAACACAAAATACTAGAGAGGGATGTTCCCATGCTTTTTGCCCGGCCTGTCTTCCTTCTTAGTCCGCAACATTTCAAGGGCCTGAATCAGCTTAATCCTTGTCTCGCGCGGATCGATGACATCATCCACCATTCCCTGGCTAGCCGCTACGTATGGATTGGCAAATTTTTCACGATATTCATCGATTTTTTGCTGCCTAGTCTGTTCAGGACTATCGCTGTTTTGAATTTCTTTAGAAAAGATAATATTGGCCGCCCCCTGAGGACCCATAACAGCAATTTCGGCATTTGGCCACGCAAATACTAGGTCTGCCCCAATCGACTTACTGTTAAGAGCGACATATGCTCCGCCGTAGGCCTTCCTTAAAATCACGGTCAGCTTTGGAACTGTTGCTTCGGAATATGCATAAAGGATTTTGGCGCCGTGGCGAATGATTCCGCCATGCTCCTGCTTGATTCCCGGGAAGAAGCCTGTAACATCCTCAAACGTGATGATTGGAATATTGAAAGAATCACAGAACCTGATGAATCTTGATGCTTTATCAGAAGAATTGATATCCAGCCCGCCAGCCATCACCTTTGGCTGGTTACAAACAAGCCCAACAACTTCCCCCTTGACCCTTGCGAGCCCGATGACAATATTTCTCGCAAAATCCTTTTGGACTTCAAGGAACGAGTCCGCATCCACTACCTGTTGAATCACCTTGCGTACATCATAAGGCCTTAACGCATCAAAAGGTACGACATCGGTCAAATCGGGCCGGTAGTCTTCTTTTGAATCAGGCTCCAGACGCGGCGGTCTTTCTTCATAATTCTGCGGAAGATAACTTAAGAGCAGCCTGACTTGCTGCAAAGTTTCTTCTTCTGACGGTTCATGAAAATGGGCATTTCCACTGATTGTGTTATGGACTATCGCTCCGCCAAGGTCTTCTGCTGAAATTTTTTCTCCCGTGACCGTTTCGATTACTTTCGGTCCTGTGATGAACATCTGGCTGGTTTTTTCCACCATGAATACAAAATCCGTTATTGCGGGCGAGTATACAGCTCCGCCAGCGCACGGGCCCATGATTACTGAGATTTGCGGAATCACACCTGAGTAAATCGAATTCCGATAAAAGATTTGTCCGTACCCATCAAGCGAAACGACACCCTCCTGAATCCTCGCTCCCCCGGAATCGTTCAGTCCTATAAACGGGGCTCCATTTTTAGCAGCAAGGTCCATTACATTGGCAATTTTTTTTGCATGCATCTCTCCAAGTGCACCGCCAAAGACAGTGAAATCCTGAGAAAATAAGTATATCGGCCTTCCATTCACTTTTCCATAACCAGTAACAACACCGTCGCCAGGTCCTTTTTGGTTCTCCAGCCCAAAATCGGTGCTACGGTGCTGTATGAAGGGATTCAGTTCGATAAAGCTCCCAGGGTCAACAAGCAGTTCAATTCTTTCACGTGCAGTAAGCTTTCCTTTTTCATGCTGCTTTTCAATTCGCGCATCTCCTCCGCCAAGCTCGATTTCCCTGCGCCGGTCATACAGTTCGTTGATTTTATCATAGATATCAGGCAATTTAGTCAGCCTCCCCAATTTTTTCGCATAATTCGTATAAAATGCTTCCTGTTGATTTAGGGTGCATAAAAGCCACTTGTGCTCCTCCAGCGCCTTTCTTAGGAACATCATGGATCATTTTTATGCCTCGGGTTTTCATTTCATCGATCCGCTCTTGAATTGAGTCTACACCAAGTGCGACATGATGGATTCCTTCACCCTTTTTTTCTATAAATCGCGCAATCGCACTTTCATCAGATGTAGGCTCAAGAAGTTCCAGCTTTGTTTCTCCAGCTTTAAGAAATGCAACCTTCACCTTTTCACTTTCTACATCTTCGATTCCGAGCAATGGAAGCTTCAGCACATTCGTATAAAATGGGAGGGCCTGTTCAATAGATTTCACAGCAATACCAATATGATCCACCTTTTTTATCATGTAAATTCCCTCCTAGTTACTATTTAAATATATTTAATCATTAAAATATTCGATAAAAATGTCACAAATCCTTCTTATTTTATTGCAGTTATCGCATTGATTCTTGATTTAATTATAAGATAGTATTAAATATCGGACGCAAACTTGTACTATTTAATAGGCATCCATGTAAGCTTCTCTATATTTAATCCTCATAGTCATTAAAAATAACACAAATTTTACAAAAAGAGCCTATTTAAAAGAGTTGTTGAATTTCATTAAGGAATGTAAAATAATAAATAGAAAGACTGCGATCGCTTAGGAAGGGGGAAATATCCATGCGTAAACGCAATACCAGAAAGGTAGTAGTGTATATCATGCTTTTTACAATGCTTGCTTCAACCCTTCTGATGGGCATTTCTACATTTCTATAAAAGGTACGAAAAACTCAATGGAAAATCAAAAAGGCTGTCAATTGACAGCCTTTTTTTACTTCGCCCTTCTCTGCCCTTATTTAATTGCACCATGTTCCTTTCCCAGTTCAATGAAGCTTTTAGCGGAAGAAGTAACGAGAATCTTTGTGCCTAATGGAATATAGTCATACAACGATTCAACCGCTTCATTCTGGATTCGGATACAGCCCTGGGAAACTTTTTTCCCTATGCTAGCAGGGTCATTTGTTCCATGGATTCCATACGTTCTCCCGTCCGTATCCTTAGCATCAAAACCAATCCATCTTGTGCCTAAAGGATTGTCAGGATTGCCCCCAGGAATATCTTTTTTGCGATAATATGGATCTGGAGCTTTAACGGTAATTGTGAACAAGCCTTCTGGGGTCAAATCTTCCGTTTTCCCGGTAGCAGCGCTAACAATTGTTTGGACTCTGTTATCATTGATTAACGCTACCTCATTCGTTTGCTTATTAACGATAATAAATGGATCTCCTGGCAGCGGATTGGGTCCAAGCGGCCAAATCGGCGAGAATGTCAATGCAGCAAGCAATACAAAAATAAACCCTGGCATTTTGATTCCTCCGTTGTTTATTTCTGTTAGTTTGCACCAGCTGCTTCATTTTCATGCTCACTTTCATTGTTTTTTAGTCCTTTGAATGATCTTTTTAATAGTAAAAATTGTTCCATTTCATTAACGAAGTGGAGAAGGGCTGCTCTAGTTTCAAATTCTTCCCTGGTTTTTGGGAGTTCCATATTCTCAAATTCCGCCTTCATTCTGAGCAGTTTTTCCAGATAGAATAATGCCGTGTTACCTGGATTGATTCCTTTTGAAAGATGATCAACAAAATCAGCAACCATCGTACCCTGTTGAACCTGGTGAGGGATTGATGGCAGTGCAGGCAGCACTCTTTCGATGATTTCAAATTGTTTTTCCCTGATTTTAAAATATTGATAGTATAAATTTTCATCTCTTAAAAAATGGTTTTCAATATCCTGAAACGCCAGTGCCTTTGCCTTTTCAATCAATTCGGCTGTTTCCGTCAGCTCACGTCCATCCCAGTTACTTTCATTTGTCCGTAAATAAAGAGAGATTTCACTGAAAATTTTCTTGAACTTAGCTTCGATTTCTCTTTGATATTCTTCTAGCTTGTAATCTACACTCGGCATATACAGATTCATGACCAAGGCAACTCCAATTCCAATCGTTATGATCCCAAGCTCATTTAACAGCAGGTCGCCTGTTACCTTCCCAGCAGAATAAATATGCATGATGATGACACTGCTGGAAACTACACCTTCCTTTGCACCTGCCATGACGACTGTGGGAATAAAAAAGAGCAGTAACAGCCCGATGACGATTGGATGATACATAATTCCTTCAAAAAATACGGATGAAAAGAGCATTGCAATGATACAAGCAAGAAAACGATGCCAGGATGCCTGGAGTGAACGCTTCTTCGTTACTTGTATGCAGAGGATGGTCAATATTCCTGCAGAAACAAAATTTCCGAAGCCTAGATACTGGGCAATCATGATTGAAACGGCGGTTCCTAATGCGGTTTTTAATGTCCGGTAGCCTATTCTGAATTTCACCTTGATTTCTCCTAACCAAAAAATAGCTTAAACAGTTTTAATTGTCGTTCTGACAATAAACTTGCAACAGGGTGCCTTTCCCCTATTTTTCACGTGCCATTCTTGATTTTTTAATAAAAATAAAAAAGATGACCATATCACTTAGATAGGGTCATCCATTAGTTTATCAGATAAGCAAAGCAATACAAAAGCGTCACGCAGTTTTAAAGCATTTTTTCCAGGAATTCTTTTGCCCTCACACTTTTTGGGCTGCTGAAGAATTCAGCAGGCGGTGCATCTTCAACAAGAACTCCTCCATCCAAGAACAACACTCTGTCCGCAACCTCGCGGGCAAACCCCATTTCATGCGTGACAATTGCCATTGTCATGCCTGTATGAGCGAGTGACTTCATTACCTCAAGCACCTCTTTGACCATTTCAGGGTCGAGCGCGGAGGTCGGTTCATCGAAAAGCATCACTCCTGGGTTCATTGCGAGTGCCCGTGCGATTGCGACACGCTGCTTCTGGCCGCCAGAAAGCCTATTTGGATATTCATTCGCTTTTTCCAAAAGACCAACTTTATCAAGAAGCTGCAGGCCATGCTTCTCGGCTGCCTCTTTGGACATACTTTTAACTTTTATCGGTGCATACGTAATGTTTTGCAGGACTGTCATATGCGGAAATAGATGAAAGTGCTGGAAAACCATCCCGACGTTTTCACGTACTTTCATAATGTTTGTTTTCTTGTTGGTGATTTCATCTTTCCCAATGAAAATTTGTCCACTTGTCGGCTGTTCGAGTAAATTCAGGCAACGGAGGAAAGTCGATTTTCCAGATCCCGAAGGTCCAACGATGGCAACAACCTCTCCATTTTCAATACTTGTGGAAATCCCCTTTAACACTTCCAGCTTACCAAATGATTTATGAAGACCTTCTACTTTAATCACTTTGTCTCAATCTCCTTTCAACGACCTTGCCGATCATTGTCAACGAGATGACCATGAGATAATAGATGAGTCCGGCTAAAATGAACGGCTCAAAAAATCTATACTGCTCACCGCCAACAATATACGCTCTGCGCATGATATCATCTACGGCAATAACAGTAACGATTGCTGACTCCTTCGTGAGAGTAATAAATTCATTCATCAATGCAGGCAGGATATTTTTCAATGCCTGAGGGAGGATGATATCCCGCATCATCCTATTTCCTGGAACACCAAGAGCCATCGCTGCTTCTTTCTGGCCCTTATCTACCGCTAAAATCCCTGCTCGAATGATTTCGGAAATATATGCTGCCGAATTTAAAGAAAATGAAACAACAGCAGCTGTGTAGGACGAAATCTCAAAGCCGATAATCTGCGGAGCACCATAATAAATGATCATCAGCTGTAAAATAAGCGGTGTNNCCGCGAAAAATCGATGTATACACATCAGCAAACCAGTTAAGCGCCTTAGATTTACTTATTTTAAATATAGCCAGAATGATGCCAAACGCAAAGCCCAGCAGACCTGCAACCAATACGATTTTAAGTGTGACACCGATTCCCTTCAAAATATATGGCATTGAAGGAAGAATGGCGGTAAAATCCAGATTCATAGTGCTAACAGCCCTCTCTATCTATTCGTGATGGAGAAAGGCGCCCAGAAAGACATAATCATTCTGAACGCCTGTTTTTTCTCTTACTTTTCTCCGCCAAACCATTTAATAACTAGTTTTTCCACTTCTCCGTTTTCCATTTTTTCCTTGAGTACTTTGTTGAATTCTTCTGTCAGCTTGCTGCCTTTAGGAAATGCAATAGCAGAACCAGCTTCTTCTCCACCATCTTCAAGCGTAAAGCCTGCAANNCATCTTCAAGCGTAAAGCCTGCAAGATCTGGGTTGTTCTTGAAAATGGTGGAGAAGAAGCTGGTGGCATCTTCAAGCGTAAAGCCTGCAAGATCTGGGTTGTTCTTGAAATAGCCTGCTGCAACTGTATCTTCGATAATTGCTGCATCAATGCGACCAGCTTTGATTTCCTGGACCAACTCAGGAATTCTTGTTCGTTTTTCCACTTTGATTTTGACTGTTTCGCCGATTTCTTCTGCTTTTCCTTCCTGGATGGAAGAAAGCTGAACGCCTACTGTTTTACCTTCAAGGTCTTCAACTGCCTTAATGTTGCTGTCCTTTGCTGAGACAATCATATGTTTTGCTGTGTAGTAAACATCAGAAAAGTCCACATTCTGTTTTCTTTCATCAGTAGGAGTCATCCCAGCCATAACAAAATCTACTCTGTCTGCTTGAATAGCCCCAATAAGTCCGTTGAAATCCATATCTTTGACCTCTACCTCATAACCTAGTTCACCAGCAATCAGGTTGGCAAGATCAATATCAAAACCGATTATTTCATCACTTGTTGCTGTTTCCACATATTCAAATGGAGGATAGTCAGCAGATGTGCCCATTGTTAATACTTTCTTTGCTTCCTCTTTGCTTGCTGAGTCTTTTTCTGTGCTTGTTCCGCATGCAGCAAGAACTCCCATCATTAAAACACTAATTAATAAAACTGATAATGCCTTCTTCATTTGTTTTCCCCCTATAATGATAATGATTTAATTTTTTATGCAAGATTATTAATATATTAGTAACTAATCTATAGTATCTATTCGACTAAACTAATATTTATTAACTAAAATGTATTTTAACACATACTAATAAATATGCAATAATATTTTTAAATATAAATTTAAATTCTTCCGCTCACAATTTTTGATGCTGCTGCTGAACGTGATTCAAATCCTTAAGTTACTATAAGTTCAACAACTTGTTACATGAAATCGAAGGTTATCGTAAACCAGCTGGTGCTTTCCCTGCTATTCAACAGAGTTGGAAACAGAACCTTTATCCAGCAAAGTTCACTTATGGCTTAAATAAAAAAAGAATCCCGAGGTATCGGGATTCTTAGCTTAAAATTATATTTCTTCACAATTTTTTTCGAACGCGTGCTGGAGTTTATTCACTACTTCCATTGGATCATGACCTTCAATTTCGTGTCGCTCAATCATCGTGCATATCTTACCGTCTTTCAATAAGGCGAAGGATGGGGATGATGCCGGGTAGCCTGTGAAATAGCTTCTTGCCTTCTCAGTAGCTTCTTTATCCTGTCCCGCGAAAACCGTAACCAGATGATCAGGGCGCTTATCATAATGAAGCGCGTGCGCTGCAGCAGGACGCGCTATGCCTCCAGCACAACCGCAAACCGAGTTAACCATTACAAGTGTTGTCCCTTTTTGGGATAAAGCCTGTTCTACTTCTTCACTCGTCGTTAGTTCAGTATATCCTGATGCCGTAATTTCCTGACGGGCCTGACGGACTACATCATTCATAAAAAAATTAAAATCCATGCTCATACAATCTCTCCTCTGCTCACAAAATCTAGTGTACGGTTATATGATACCAATTTATAAAAATTTTTCAAAGTAAGTTTAACTCTGGAGATTTCGGGGAAAGTTAAAAGTACAGCTAGATCCATACCCCTAAACTCCCTAGATGAAGGACAACGGCATATAAGTCGTTGTCCGCTTTTTTTATTACAGATTCTATTATTTCCACTTGGTACTGCTAAGAATGGAACAAATAGCTGCTCTAAAGTTGAGCAGCTATTTTTTTGCATTGAAATATGCCTGGATCAATTCCTCAACAGCCGAAGCTACAGGTCTGCTGCCGGAAATGACTTCATTTTCTACTTTTGGCAACAGGACCTTGATTGCTGGATGCTGGAAAAAACTTGATTGCAATTGGTCAATGATCGTATCATTCAGCCATTCCTTTGTCTGATTGCGTCTTCGGTCAACAAACGCCCCACTGTTACTTGTCTTTTTAACAAATGCTGTTATTGTCCGCCATACTTCTTCGATTCCCTTGCTATGCAATGCTGAAGTGGTAAAAGCTACTGTCTCCCAGCCCTTTGTAGCCGGCTGCAAAAAATGGAGGATACGGTTATATTCTTCTTTTGTCTTTGTGGCTGCCTGTTCATTCGCACCATCCGCTTTATTGACTATGACGGCGTCTGCCAGCTCCATAATTCCTTTTTTCATACCCTGAAGTTCGTCGCCTGCTCCGGTAAGTACTAACAACATGAAAAAATCGACCATATCTCTGACGATCACTTCACTCTGCCCCACTCCAACAGTTTCGACCAGAATCACATCAAATCCAGCAGCCTCACAAACAAGCATTGTTTCACGCGTTTTCCTGTGCACCCCACCCAGCTTCCCTCCTGATGGAGAAGGACGGATAAAGGCCCGGGGATTCCTTGCAAGCAATTCCATCCTCGTTTTATCGCCAAGGATACTGCCGCCAGTCAAGCTTGATGTAGGGTCAACCGCTAACACCGCCACTTTATGGCCAAGATTGCATAAAAAGGTGCCGAAGCTTTCGATGAAGGTACTTTTTCCTGCTCCCGGCACTCCCGTAATCCCAATCCTGATGGAAGAACCTGAATCAGGAAGAAGCAGCTGCAGCAATGACTGGGCTGCCTGGAAATCTTGTTCAGCATTGCTTTCTATTAGGGTTATCCCCCTTGCAAGTGAGGTCCTGTTTCCCTTTTTGATATCATTGGCAAGCTCCGTTGGATTGATTTTTCGCACGTTATCTTTTTTGACGAATCGCCCAGCCTTTTTGGGAGTGCCCAAACCATCAGCAGTATTTTGGGAAACTCCCGGCTTCACGGTGCTTGAAAAATATTCAGCCTTTTCAGGGTCGAACCATTCAGGTTTTTTTTCATCTGACATTATTGCGCCACTTCCTCGTAACCAAGGCGTTCATAAATTGCTCTTACCACTTTTTGGGCTGCAGCTGGAATCACGGTTCCTGGGCCGAATATGGCACTTGCACCATTT
>DMSR01000496.1:0-6480 GCA_003457145.1 Bacillus sp. (in: firmicutes) | reverse complement strand
CATACAAATATTGATAGTCCTGAGCTGGGATCACACCGCCGACTATGATAACAATATCCCCACGGCCTAATTTTTGAAGTTCTTGAACAAGCAGCGGCAGCAATGTTTTGTGGCCTGCTGCAAGAGAGCTGATACCAATTGCATGAACATCATTTTCCACAGCCTGGATTGCTGTTTCTTCAGGGGTTTGGAACAATGGTCCGATATCTACATCGAATCCAAGGTCTGCGAATGCTGTAGCAATTACTTTCGCCCCGCGATCATGTCCATCCTGGCCCATTTTCGCAATTAAAATTCGAGGCCTCCTACCTTCGTTCTCGAGAAATTCATCAGTGAGCTGCTTAACTTCCTCGATTTCTTCTTCATTGGAAAATGCAGCGCTATACACACCGCTGATTGACCGAATTATAGCCTTATGCCTGCCTGCTGATCTTTCAATTGCATCTGATATTTCTCCCAGGCTAGCACGGACTCTAGCTGCCTTGACTGCAAACTCAAGCAGATTTCCTTCTCCTGTTTCTGCTGCATGGGAAAGGTCATTCAATGCAGTTTCTACTTTGTCGTTGTCACGGTTTTGTTTCAGTTCTTTCAGTCTGGCAATCTGTTTGCTGCGGACGGCTGTATTGTCAATGTCAAGAATATCAAGAGGGTCTTCCTGATCAAGCTTAAATTGGTTGACTCCAATGATTGTCTCTTTTCCGGAATCAATCTGGGCCTGTCGGCGTGCCGCGGCTTCTTCAATCCTCATTTTTGGCAGCCCAGTTTCAATTGCCATCGCCATGCCTCCAAGGCTCTCGATCTCTTCGATATGGTCCCATGCTCGTTCGATCAGTGAGTTTGTTAAACTCTCGACATAATAGCTTCCAGCCCATGGATCAATTACCTTTGTAATACCAGTTTCTTCCTGGAGGTAGAGCTGGGTATTCCTCGCAATACGAGCTGAAAAGTCTGTTGGCAGCGCTATGGCCTCATCCAATGCATTTGTATGCAGCGACTGGGTATGTCCCATGGCTGCTGCATGCGCCTCGATCAAGGTGCGAATGACATTATTGTAGGGATCTTGCTCGGTCAGGCTCCAGCCGGATGTCTGGGAATGGGTCCTTAATGCTAACGATTTTTCGTTTGAAGGATTGAATGTTTTGATCATTTTTGACCATAAGAACCGTGCAGCCCTCATTTTAGCTACTTCCATAAAATAATTCATCCCGATTGCCCAGAAAAATGACAGCCTGGGGGCAAATGAATCAATATCAATTCCAGCTTTGAGGCCAGTCCTGACGTACTCAAGACCGTCAGCAAGTGTATATGCTAATTCTATATCCGCTGGTGCACCAGCTTCCTGCATATGGTAGCCTGAAATGCTTATTGAATTGAACTTCGGCATATATTTTGATGTATACTCAAAAATATCGGCGATAATCTTCATCGACATTTCCGGTGGATAGATATAAGTGTTTCTAACCATGTATTCTTTTAGAATGTCATTCTGGATTGTTCCAGACAATTTATCCTGTGTTACTCCTTGTTCTTCCGCTGTCACAATAAAGAAAGCCATGATTGGCAAAACTGCCCCATTCATTGTCATTGAGACAGACATCTTGTCTAACGGGATTCCATCGAACAGGATTTTCATATCCAAAATGGAGTCGATTGCAACACCAGCTTTCCCTACGTCTCCTTCCACCCTGGGATGGTCAGAATCGTAGCCTCGGTGTGTCGCCAGGTCAAAGGCAACGGACAAGCCTTTTTGTCCCATTGCAAGGTTTCGCCTGTAAAATGCGTTGCTCTCCTCTGCAGTCGAAAAACCCGCATACTGCCTTACTGTCCAAGGGCGGTTCACGTACATCGCTGGATATGGCCCCCTCGTAAATGGCGGGAGTCCAGGCATGCCCTCCAGATGTTCCGTTGATGTTACAGCTTCTTTCGTATACACGGGTTTAACCTTAATTTTTTCATTCGTCTCAAATAACAAATGATCAATATTTTCCTTAATATGAAGATCCACTTGTTCTTTGCTGACTTCCCTTTCCTCTTCAAATAAACGGATTTTAGAAAAATCAGGCCTTTGCATCGGTGCCCACCTCCATTTCCTGAAGCATAGATGATAGAATTTGATAAGCATTGCTTCTTATGTGCAAAAATTCTTGAATACCGGCCGTCTTCCATTCACTTTCTTTTTCCTGTGGAATACCCGCCAGATAAAGCTTAACCTCTGGATTCTGTCTGGTGATGTCTTTTGCAAATACAGGACCAAACGATTCGTAGGCAGCATGGTCACCGCAGATAACAAATTGCTTGGCATCGGTTGATTTGATGAAATTCACTGCAGCTGAAACGGTGTTGATTTCCCCGCTCCTATCTGCATCAATCCCTCCTGCTGACAGCATGCTGGCAATAAAATCAGCTCTCGGCTTATGCTGCTTCAGCTCTCCAAGGCAAATTAAACCGACGGAAGGCAGCAATCCAGCCTTCTCCAGGCGTTTTGCCCTGAATCTCAATTCTTCGTATGGCTCAGCCAATCTTGCCATATTTAACGAAGTAAAGCTTGCTTTCATTTCCATGAAGCTATTTTTAGCTGAATTTTGGGACCCAACTGCTTTCTTACTGTCTGCAAGCGTGCCTGCCATGTATCCCTTATTTCCCTCTTGGAAAACTGGTTCGCTCTTATTTTCTGAAAGATTGGCATAAACGTTAGTGCCAATTATGCTCTTCTTCCGTTTAAAAGTATCTTGTTTTCGTCCTTCAGCAGTCATGGCAATCTGCTCCTGTAGCCATCCGGATTTCAGGGTTTCATAAATCCCACCCTTACGATCAATTTCAAGGAAGAGCTCCCACGCTTTTTCAGCCAATTCCTTTGTCAATGACTCAACATACCATGAACCACCTGCTGGGTCTGCTACTTTTTCAAGATGGGCTTCAGATTTAAGGACCAGCTGTGTATTACGGGCAACCCTCTCCGAAAGTTCACTTGCAGTTCCGGCGGCTTCATCGAAGGTTCCAGTATGAAGATACTGAATCCCCCCTAATACAGCAGCGAAGGCTTCATTGCCGACCCTAAGCATGTTGACGTATGGGTCGAAAATTGTCTTCGTGAACCAGGAGGTCTCCGCTGAAATTAGCATTCTCCAGTCTTCCGCATCTTCTCCGTATGCCTTTGCTGTTTTACTCCATAGAAGCCTTGCTGCTCTGAGCTTGGCGGTTTCCATAAAGAAGTTAGATCCAATAGAAAAATGGAAAACTATCTTTGATAACGCTTTCTTTATTTCCCATCCATTATCAAGCAATTTTTGAAGGAGGTAAACTCCGGTGGAGATTGCGATCGCAAGCTCATGTACAGCATGAGCCCCGCTGTTATGATATGGAACAGTATTGACAAGGACTGTTCTTAAATCAGGCAGACTTACGTGTGCTTCTTCAAGGACTTTCGTCCACTCACTAAAATATTCATTTTCGTCCTTTGGAAGCCCGCCTGTCAAGCTGGCTTCAGCTATAGGGTCCGCAGCAGCAGAACCTGATAGCTTATGAGATGTCTGCGCTCCCACGTTGGCAATTGCCAGCGCAGCAAGCATCGGTGTCTGGAGCGATCCAGCGTTCAAGCTTAAAGGATACTTATTTTTATAAGATGAGAAGAAAGAAACCAATGCTCGATTATCAGCAAATATCTCTGGTTTCACTTCAAAGGAAATAGCAGTTTGCCCTTTTGAAAGTGCAGAGTCCAGTTTCCCCTTAAGCTCTGTGAGATCGGTATAAAAGAGACGGTTCGCAATATGCCACGCCTCAGATTGGTAGCCCAATGAATGGATACCTCGCCTATAATCTGGCTGACCAGGAAAATCTTCAGACAACCCTTCTGTAAAATCCTCTTTTGTATAAAGTGGTTTAAGGGTTATGTTTTCATATGTATTTGTATAAAGTGTTTTTATTGGCTTACCTTTTAATGAAGCAGCAGCTTTTTCCTGCCACTCTTCAAAAGCTGCATTCTTGAACGAGGTAGATTTCATATTTTCAATCGTCATAAACTTTACTGTCTATAGTTCAGACAGCCTTCCCCCCTTCATAAACAATTGTAGTAATATTCTAATTTTTATACTCTACTATATTTTAGTATACAGACGCTTTTCTAGCAACGAAGGACAATCCACAATCCCATCTAGTTTTATTATGCTCCTTAAGTGGAGGACTTTGGTGCTTTGACCACAAATGGTGAAATCCGCTTCAGGATTTTTGTGAGGTAAAAACATGAAAAGAACAAAGCTCTTAAACACTTTATACAAATTGCAATATCAACTCTCGATAAAGGAGGAGTTATACAAAAAACGCCCAGGACTTTTTTCTGGGCGTCTTACTGATTAATATATTGACGTCGTCTCTTTAGATGTATTCTCCAGGATTTCTTTAACTCTTGCCAGGAAGCGCCCGCAAACTAAGCCATCAAGTACACGATGATCCAGTGACAAACATAGGTTAACCATGTCGCGAACAGCAATCATGCTGTTGTTCATCACAACAGGGCGCTTAACGATCGATTCAACCTGCAGGATGGCTGCCTGTGGATAATTGATGATTCCCATTGATTGGACAGACCCAAAAGAGCCAGTGTTATTGACCGTGAACGTACCACCCTGCATATCTTCAGAACGCAATTTGCCAGCACGGACCTTTTGTGCTACTTCAGTAATTTCACGGGCAATGCCTTTGATCGTTTTTTCATCAGCATTTTTAATAACTGGGACAAATAAGGCATCATCTGTCGCTACAGCGATTGAAATATTGATATCCTTTTTCTGGATGATTTTTTCTCCAGCCCACATAGAGTTAATCTGCGGATATTCTTTTAAAGCCTGTGCTACAGCTTTAACAAAGAATGCGAAGAATGTTAAATTGAATCCTTCCTTCTTCTTGAAATCATCTTTGAGATTATTTCTGTATTGGACAAGATTAGTAACATCCACTTCTACCATTGTCCAGGCATGTGGTGCTTCACGCTTACTGCGGAGCATGTTTGCAGCAATCGCTTTGCGGACACCACTTACAGGAATTTCAATATCGCCTGCTTCAACCGGAATGGCCGGAGCAGATGCTGATGCAGGTTTAATCGGTGCCGGCTGCTCTGATTGAGAAGGTGCCGGCTCAGCCTGTGTTGTTTCTTTAGATTTAGCTGTTTGAGCAGCAGCCTGCGGAATATTGCCAGATTCAATGATTTGAAGCAAGTCCTTGCGGGTAATCCTGCCCTCAGCTCCGCTACCCTTTACCTGGGTTAAATCAATGTCATTTTCCTGGGCAAGCTTAAGGACTGCCGGTGAATACCTTGCTTTGCTTCCTTGATTAACTGCAGGTGCTGCAGGTACTGCAGCCGCTTTTTCAGATACCGCTGTTTCTCTTACGGATGCGTCTGCATCAGGTGCTGCTTCTGTGTTTCCACCCTCAGTTTCAATTGTACAAATAATTTCTCCGACGGCTAATGTATCCCCCTCATTCGCAATTAATTCCTTGATTTTTCCAGTGAACGAAGATGGTACTTCAGCATTTACCTTGTCAGTCATTACTTCAGCAAGTGGATCGTATTTATTCACTGGGTCGCCAACGGAAACCAGCCACTTGCTGATTGTACCTTCAGTAACACTTTCACCTAATTGAGGCATTTTGATTTGTTCGATTGCCAAGGTATGACCCTCCTTCTCGATTCATTCTATTCCCACTATGAATATACTTAAAATTCAGCAAGTTCTCTCATTGCTTTTTCAACTTTATCAGGGTTGATCATGAAATACTTTTCCATTGTCGGAGCATATGGCATTGCCGGTACATCTGGACCTGCCAATCTTTTAATCGGTGCATCCAATTCGAACAAGCAGTGTTCAGCAATAATCGCTGACACTTCGCTCATGATGCTGCCTTCTTTATTATCTTCAGTGACGAGAAGGACTTTCCCTGTTTTGGACGCGGCTTCAATAATTGCTTCCTTATCCAATGGATAGACTGTACGCAGATCTAGGATATGCGCAGAAATCCCGTCCTTGGCAAGTCTTTCAGCGGCCTGAAGCGCAAAATGCACTGCCAATCCATAAGTGATTACCGTAATGTCGTCGCCTTCACGCTTTACATCAGCTTTGCCGATTGGCAGGACATAATCATCTTCAGGAACCTCTCCTTTGATCAGTCGGTAAGCACGCTTATGTTCAAAGAATAATACCGGATCTTCATCTCTGATTGCTGCCTTCAGCAAACCTTTTACATCATAAGGAGTTGACGGCATGACTATTTTCAATCCAGGCTGGTTCGCAAACACGGCCTCAACAGACTGAGAATGATAAAGCGCTCCATGGACTCCACCGCCATAAGGGGCGCGGATGACCATCGGACAGCTCCAGTCGTTATTTGAACGGTAGCGGATTTTTGCAGCTTCAGAAATAATTTGATTCACAGCAGGCATGATAAAATCGGCAAATTGCATTTCTGCGATCGGGCGCATTCCATACA